>JACQEL010000013.1 GCA_016200595.1 Deltaproteobacteria bacterium | reverse complement strand
TGCCCTGCTTGGTCGGCACTGGCTTGCCGCGGACGAATCTGAGCGGGCACTCCGACCGCGAGCGAATTCGGCGGAACATCGGTCAACACCACGGCATTTGCCCCGATGGCGACGTCATCGCCGATGACAATATCACCTAAAAGCTTCGCCCCTGCCCCGATATCGACGCGGTTGCCAATTCGCGGCGCACCGCGGATGCCAGTACGTCGCAAACCGACAGTGACCCCGTTACGGATGACGACATCGTCACCGAACACCGCATCCCCACTAATGATGATATCGCCGAAATGCTCGATGGTGAAACGCCTTCCTACTTGTACCTCGCACGGCAGGTCAATACCGGTCAAAATTTGGCTGAGCAGTTTCAGCATTTTGTACAAGAACGATAAAGGCGCCCGCACGATTCGGGCTTTAATGCCATAGCGCCAGCGTCCAAAGCGGTAAACGGCCATCACCCACAGACCCTGGCGGGTGAGGTCCCCCTCGTATGTATGCCAATCCTCACGGAAATTATCGAACATGGAAGTTTTCCTCTCAGCCACCGTAGTCTGGCAACCGTAACGGCGTGCCGCTAGGCTTTACCAGGGACGCGCGGGTGAAAGCCGCCCGCCGTGGGTATCTTGCCACGCTTGCTGCATAAGTGCGATGAGCGCGTGCGATTCTTCTTGCTCCGCTTGTCGCTCCGCCTTGCCACTCCCCGCATTTCTCCAGGCACGCAGGACATACCAGAGTGTTTCCGTTTTCTGAGCAAGCCACGCACCCCAGAGGCCATGGTGTTTGTAATAATACAAGAGCGCACTCCGCATGCGCCATAAGGTCAGCTGTGAGCCAGAAGCGGAAATCGTCAACCGTTTTACGGTCTTGGACGATTCGCCTCCCAGATGGACCACGACTACATCTGCCCAATAGTGGACGGTGTATCCAGCGTTTTTGATGCGGCGGCACAGGTCAACTTCCTCATAGTACAGAAAAAAGCGCTCATCAAAATATCCGACCTGTTCAAGCACCTCGCGACGAATAATAGCAAAGGCACCGGGCACCCAGTCAACTTCCACCGAAACCGCCACATCAGCCCAGGTCCGATCCATACGGCCGAAGAAGCGTGAGCGCGGGAATCTCGCTGCTAAGCCGGAGAGCGCGAGAATATCATTCACGAGCGACGGGAACATGCGCGCCGAAGGTTGCCAAGAGCCCTCGCGCCCAATCAGACGGGCACCGCCGACACCAACCCGTGGATTCGCGTCCATATGGGCGACAACCCGCGGCAGGGCGTGAGGGTGAAGGAAGGCGTCGGAATTCAGCAGGACCACATACCGCCCCTGAGCAAGAGGAAAGGCCTGGTTGTTGGCCGCGGCGAAGCCGAGATTGATCTGACTGCGGATCACCTTCATATGAGGAAATTCGCGCTCCACCATGTCGGCGGATTCATCACCCGAAGCATTATCGACCACAAAGGTCTCATAGGAGATGTCACCGGCTTCGCGCTCAAGCGTCTGCAAACACTCACGTAACAACTCGCGCGTATTGAAGGAGACGATGACAAAAGACACCTGCGGGGAGGACGGCCCTTGCATACTTCCCCGCTCACGAATGTGTGCGCTCGGTTCGTATCCACTCGGTTGCCTTTTTTGTCGAACGCAGCAGTGCAGGGATCAGAGCAATCTTCCACAGCACATACACTGGGGCAAAGGCCAACGCGGCGACATCTTTGAGGCTCCCGTTTCCAACCCAGATACCAGCCAGAATATGCCAGAGCACAATGTTCAAGGCCACGCCAGCATACAAGCGCAAAAATACAACCGGCGGGAGCAGGGTAAAGAGCAGCAGCGTCACGTGAAAGGCGAGCGGAAGGAGCAGCAGTTCGAGGAGTGGTTCGAGGAGGGTGAGCCGACCTGAGAGCACTTCCTTGAAAAGGCTTGGAGCTACTTCCGCAATCATGCGGAAGCGTCCCCCTTCCCAACGCGCACGCTGGGTAGTCACGCCGCTGCCAGATGTGGGCATCTCACCCCGCACTGAGGTAGCATCGGCAAACCTGACGCGGTATCCGCGACGCACCAGACGCAGGTGATACTCGAGATCTTCCACCACCGAGCGCGCGTCGTACGGGACAGCACATAAGGTATCACGAGTGAGCGCAAAGCCGTTTCCCAGGATACCGACGGATAGACCCCACCGCTCACGCCCACGGAGTCGCAGCACGTTAAAGGCGAGCAGGGCAACGTTCATCAGACGAGTCCGTATCGACGCCTCGGGATTCTGCACACAGTAGCGAGCTTGAATCGCGTCGGCTCCATTCGCAAAAAGACGGCGAAACTCGCTCAGCAAATTAGGTTCGACGACGGTATCGGCGTCTACTACCACCACCGCCTCAATGCCCTCCGCCAGGAGGAGGTTGAAAGCAAAGTCGAGGGCATAGCCCTTGCCCCGGTTCTGTAGATCACGGCGTTCGAGCACTCGCGCCCCAGCCGCGTGGGCGCGTGCTGCTGTCGCATCTGTACAATTGTCAGCCACGACCACAATAGAGAAGTATTCACCGAGCGGCTCACACGCGCGCAAACTGGTCACACAGCGTTGAATCCCGCCTTCTTCGTTATGGGCTGGGACCACGACCGCAAACCGCTGCGGCGTACGCCCCGCTGTATTCGTCGACGGAGATTTCTTTCTGGGGGGTAAAATGCCACCAATCGTCACCAGTAAAAGTTCCACCGTTCCCGGAAACGTTGCCAGCGCGAGCAGGATTCCAAGGAACAGCCAAAAAATCGGGACCACAGTCATACCCTCTCTCCTTATGGGAGAAGCACGACGAGACCCCAAGGAGGGACAGTGAAACGCAGCGTGGTTCCTGAGGAGGGCATGGGTTCCTCCACGATACGAACTTGTTCGTCATTTTCATTGGTCGCGTCAGGTGAAGGCGCATCGAGACGCAACAAGCTGTGCGGCAGGGCACAACTTGCAGCAGGAAAGGCCAAAGAGACTTCCCGTGCCTCTGCCGATGCAGAAACGACCGCCGCCGACCAGCCTGCTGCCGAGCAAAATACGCCAACCGTCATATCAGTGATAGGCGTCGTATTTGTATAATGGAAAGTATGGAGGTCTCCCCCCACGGCGCGATTCAGCATCGCTAAAGCTAACCCGGTGGGACGCAGCCGCTGTGTCTCTCCCAGGTCACGGACAATCCCCCAAAGTTTTACCAGGCCAGCACTGTCGGCAAGGTACGTATCGTACCCAGCCAAGGTGTACACGCACTGGCGGCGCGCGCCCAGAGTTAAAGCCTCCAGGAGTCTTTTTGCCAGCGCACTGCCGGCGGCGGCTCCGTTCACCACCGGCTCACGTTCAGCCGGCGGAGCATTCCCGCCTGTGGTGTGTAAGTTGACCTCATAGACACCTAACTCCTTTTTGAGCGATGGTAGTCCCTCCGCAATACTGGAGAGCTGACCCTCATCCCCGGCAAACAGGGCCGGAAGGCCAGAGGTCAACAAAGGAGTATTGGCCTCAAGCGAGTACAGAAAGTATGGGGCAATAGCGAGGAGATTGGCTGAGGGGACTCTTTTGGCGAACTCAAACGCAAGCGCAGGATTGGCATGTTGGCCATTAACGACCATCTGCAGTGGGAGAGCTCGGCCTGCACCGTCGCGGATTTTCTGAAAGGCCCGCTCCGCGGCCTCACCATGCGCCTGGGGGTCGGGAATACCGGCAGGGCGGAAAAGAGGATTCCAGTTTTCGTTGCCAAACTCGACGAGAATTTCGCTGAAAGCATCCTTGCGAGCGCGTGACGCAAGAAAGTGCCCGAGCTGCAACAGTTCCTTGTCGGCAAAGGTTGGCGGGATGATGATCCAGGGATTGGCCCCAACACTGCGACACAGATCAAGGAAGTCCGGGA
>JACQEL010000012.1 GCA_016200595.1 Deltaproteobacteria bacterium | reverse complement strand
TGAGGCAAAGCGGAAAGGGGGGAAGCATGCTGATGATCTTGTTAGGCGAGGAGACGGAGGGAGGTATGGGCAAATTTCATCTTTTTGACTGATGCCTGTTCACATTTGCTGACATAACACCGAGCAAAGATTTCCCTCTTTTTTCAAATCCAAACGTAGTGCGATTCATGGACAGAAAGAGTCGGGTAAAAGTCTCTTTAACGCTACCTAAGTACTGGGAATTAAAAGTTATCATCTGCAGACCCCCCTCTATTCACCTTACTGTCACATAGCTCTCATCTCTTGAAATAGACCGACCGTCGGTCTATTCTCTGTCCATGACGCGGATAGTGAAAAAAGCCGAGGAACGGCGGACTGAGATTCTTGATGCTGCCCAGGATTTGTTCCTGAGTCGCGGCTACGACGCCACGACAGTGAACGATCTGCTCAACGCCGTGGGGCTCTCGAAAGGCGCCTTCTATCATCACTTTTCTGCGAAGGAGGACGTTCTCCAGGCGCTGGTGTGGCGCATGGCTGAGCAGAGTCTTGCCGTGCTGTCGCCTATCATCGAACGCGAGGACCTCGGACCGCTCGAAAAATTAAAGACCTTCTTCACTGAAGGTCAACAGTTCAAGAAAGAACACGCCACCACACTGCGCCCGCTCATCGAAGTGCTCTTTCGCGACGAGAACCTGCGGTTACGGCTGCGCGCTACCGAACAGATGATTGAACTGGTCGCCCCGCGCCTCGGTCGGGTGCTCGCAGAAGGCGCAAAAACCGGGGTATTCGATATCGACGATCCGATCGAGACAGCACGCCTTGTTCTCAACCTCGGCACACTCGTGCATGAGGCGTTCGCTACAGCCTTGAAGCTCGCGGCGTCGAACATGCCGGAAGCGGTAGCGCTCCTTGGTAAGCGCGTTACCAGCTATGAACGAGCCCTCGAACGCCTCTTAGGTATTCCCAAGCACAGTCTCGCGATTGTTGACCCAGAACTGCTGGAACTGTTTCTCGAACCGGTGCCAAAGTCTGGTGGAAGCGTGAGCCGCAGTGAGCCGGGAGCAGCAAAGAGGTGTATCAATTCGCATTTCAAACAAGCCATTCCAGATGTAGCTGCCCACCCTTCGACTCCGCCGCTCACGCGGCTACGCTCAAGACGAACGGACGATATAAAGGGTGGTAAGACACACCATTCGTGCTGAGCCCCTTTCAACTAGGCTCAGGACAGGCTTCGACTAGCTCAGGACAAGCTACGCGCAAGCGAAGTCGAAGCCTGGATAGCGAAGGCCTGATGCAACGAGGATTTGGCAGTAGCCCTATGAGAGGCGTGTACACGAACATCTTGCTTCTCTCGTTTCTGCTCTTGAGCTGGGGCTCCGGCCTCGCGGCGACAGACGATCAACGGGCGCGGGAGATCGTCGATCAAGTGGATCGGCTGTTACGGGGGAAATCCAGCCTTGGCACTGTCACCATGCAGATTGCCACTGCCAATTGGCAGCGTACGCTGTCGATGCAGATCTGGTCGTTGGGGACGGAGAACGCGCTCATTCGTGTGACCAAACCGGAGAAAGAAGCGGGCACTGCTACGCTCAAGGTGGGGAACAACATCTGGCACTACCTGCCCAAAGTGAATCGTACGATCAAAATCCCTACCTCGATGATGATGGCCTCATGGATGGGCAGTCATTTCACCAACGATGATCTAGTAAAACAGAGCCGTCTGATTCACGACTACTTCATTACCATCTCTTTTGAGGGATCTCGCAACGGAGTTGCCGTCTATGAATTCACCCTGACCCCGAAACCAGATGCAGCCGTGGTGTGGGGAAAGGTTGTGTTAGAGGTCCGCCAGGCTGATCTGATGCCCACCTGGGAACGTTATGAGGACGAACATGGCGTTTGGGTGCGCGAGTTAATTTTCGCTGACTACAAAACAATGGGCGGCCGGCTCATTCCGACACGGCTGGAGATGCGGCCCGCCGACAAACCGGGTGAACAAACGGTGATTGTGTATGACGATCTCACCTTTGACGCGCCACTGGGTGAGGATACCTTCTCTTTACGCAACCTGGAACGATGAGCCGACACTTGCTGCAAATCGCCTGGCGTAATCTGTGGCGCAATCCCCGCCGCACCCTGATTACTGTAGCCGCCATTGCCCTGGGCTATGCCATGCTGCTGGTCTTTGCCTGCTTGCTTGCCGGTTTACGCTCACAGATGACCGAAAACGGCACGCAGTTCGGCCTTTGCCACATGCAGGTACATGCGCCTGACTACTCCCCTGATCGGTCCATTTACAAAACCCTAGGCGGGCAGGAAGGAGTCGATGTGGCCAAGTTGCTGGCTACGGTGACGGCTGATGCACGGGTGCGGGCGGCTGCGCCCCGAGTGTACGGTTACGGCTTGGTGAGTCAGGCGTATCATTCTGCCGGAGCAGAAATCTTAGGAGTCGTTCCCGGCCAGGAACAACAGGTATCGGCTCTGCATACCCGCCTGGTTCAGGGATCATACTTGAGCGAGCAAACGCCGAAAGGCGTCGTGATTGGCGACAAACTGGCGAATACCCTTAAGGCGACGGTCGGGTCAGAGATCATTCTGATGACGCAAGCGGTTGACGGCTCGATGGGGAATGACCTCTACACGGTCATAGGTATTGTCCACACCGGACAAGAAGCCATCGATCGTGGTCGGGTGCTCATGTCACTCCCGGCTTCCCAAGAACTGTTAAATCTAGCCCCAACGCGGATTCATGAAGTGGGGGTGCTGCTGTTTGACGCTGGTGAGGCGACGACGGTAGCCAGGGCACTTGAAGCCCAGGTGAGCAAAATCCTGCCAGTACGGGTACGCGCCTGGCCAGAACTCTCGCCGGAACTGGCCGAGTATGTGCGGCTCAACCAGAGTGGCACCGCGGTTCTGGCCTTTATCGTTTTTCTGGTCGCGATGATTGGTGTCACGAACACTATGCTTATGGCGGTGTTTGAGCGCACCCGCGAGCTTGGAGTCTTGATGGCTTTAGGCATGCGTCCTGCTCTGGTGGTCGGACTCGTTTTGATCGAGGCAGGAAGTTTAGTGGTGGCGAGCCTTATTTTTGGCGGGACCTTAGGAACTCCACTGCTTTGGTACCTACAAATTCATGGTCTGGACCTGCGGCGGTTTATCGGTGAGCTCTCTATCGTGGGAGTTAGTGTTGATCCGATCTGGTATGGCCGACAGGACTTTGCCGCGTATGGCCGAACCGCCTTGGGACTCACCGTGGCCGCTCTTTTCTCTGCCCTCTACCCGGCAGTACGAGCATCCCGCTTTCGTCCGGTCGAAGCAATGAAGAGGGTTTAGGCATGGTGAGTCTTTTCTTGCTCGCCAAAATCGCCTGGCGCAACCTGTGGCGCAATTCTCGACGTACGCTCCTCACCGCCTTGGCTTTAGGCTTGGGGCTTGCCTTGTTGCTGGTGGCGCTTGGCCTGCGAGAGGGCGCTCACGAACAAATGATCACCAATGGGGTCCGGCTCGGTGGGGGACACGTAGTTGTGCAGGCACCAGGGTATCAGGAAACCCGCGCTCAGGAGTTGTTGCTCCCGGGCTGGGTGGTCTCGGCCACGACAGAGGTGCTCCACAGCGACGCGATGCCGCATCCTCTGCAAGGAATGAGTCCCCGGCTGCTCGCCTTTGGCCTACTCAGTTCGGCGACCAATGCGGCAGGCGTAGGTATCGTTGGGGTTATCCCGGAAGCGGAACAGCAAGTCTCGCTGGTGGCGCAACGAATCGTCACTGGTGGATATTTCAGTGACGGTCAACTCTCCGGGGTGGTGATCGGCGCCGAACTCGCTCGCAAGTTGGAGGTGCAGGTCGGAGCAAAAGTTGTCCTCATGGCCCAGGGGATGCGACCTCTGGACGCTGATACCGCAGGACCGGAGGGGACGGAAGAGGGAGAGATCCAGAGCGCTCTGTTCCGTGTGGTGGGGATCTTCCGCACCGGGCTGCCGGCAGTTGATACCTACGTCATCCACTTACCCCTGCCTGCGGTGCAGTCACTGCTCGGGGCCGAAGACCAGGTGACGCAAGTGGCGGTCGTGCTTGAGCAGGAAGACGATACTCCGGTAGTAGCTTCGCGCTTGCGCGAGCGTTTGGCCACAACACCTGTCGAAGTCTTGACCTGGCAGGAATCTATGACGGAGCTGGTCCAGGTTGTGCGGCTACGGCGCGCCTTCAACTATGTCATGTTTGGCATCATCTTGACGATGGTAGGATTAGGTTTGCTTAACACCATGCTGATGGCGGTATTGGAGCGTCGCTATGAATTTGGCATCTGTGCAGCGCTGGGACTACAACCGCGTCAGCTTGCCGGGATTATCCTCTGCGAATCCTTGGCGTTGACCGTGATAAGCCTGGCGCTGGGCTTGGTGCTGGGACTGAGTATCCACTACTTCTTTGCTACCAGGGGCTTGGACTTGCGTTGGTTTACTGATGTTAACCTTTCGGCTGCTGGCACGGTCTTTGATCCGGTTATGTACTCGCGCTTGAGCCCAGCACGCACTGCTTGGTCCGTTGCTATAGTGTTTCTCATAGCTGTCACTATGTCTCTTTACCCGGCCTTCAAGGCAGCGCGGACAGAGCTGCCTGAGGCGCTACGCATCTCCTAACAAACTGTATGACTAGGAGACGAGACAGAGAGTTGAGACAGAGAGTTGAGATGGGAGAGGGTGGGACCTCAATAAGGGTAGGCTTTACTCGTCGGCCACAATGGTCGTGGGTTTTCTCTCGGTTCGGCTTCTCCGCTCCGTCATGCCCGCGCAGGCGGGCATCCAGGCGCTTGGTCCCGTATCGTGCGGGATTTCTGGATTCCCGCGTTCGCGGGAATGACGCCTCGTCTTTTCCTTCGGTAAAAAACCTACCCCTGAAAAGAGGGTGGGACCGGTCTCTATGTCTACCTGTCCTTCTCAGGATTCACCTGTTTGTCTTCCTCTTGGTCATCCTTCTTCCTGGTCCTGCGTTTGCTCGCACGCTCTATCAATCTGTCGACAATGTCTTTGCTGTTCGCTTCGCCAGCTACATTAAAACCCTCGCCTTAGGCACAAACACGTCTCTCCCGGGAGCTGACGATACCGCCGAAGATCTCTCCCGCGCCCGACTCATGTTGGAAGGCGATATTGGCCCGCACGTGAGTTGGGCTGTCCACTACGAACATTTTGCTTTGATCAATCCTGCGCAGGGGACGGCGACAGGGCTTTTTGCTGGGCAGCAAGCCTCAGCCACCGGACGCTTCTCTTTGTTACCCTTAGACTGGACGATACAAGAAAGCGGGAGCTTGCTGTGGCGGCATGAACTCGATCGGCTGAACGTGCATTTCTCTTTTGCGGCGGCGGATCTCGTCATCGGCCGGCAAGCGATTTCGTGGGGAGTGGGGCGCATCTGGACCCCATCAGATCTTTTTGTCGCCTTCTCGCCGGTAGCAATTGATCGGGAGTACAAGGCCGGAGTGGATGCCGTCAGCCTGAAACTGCCACTGGGCGCATTTTCCCAACTCGAAGTGGTCTACGCGGCTTTTGGCGACGATTTCAGTCAGCAGGATGCCGCTGTGCGAATGCAAAAGACTGTGGGAGATTTTGTCTTGGGCTTCATGGG
>JACQEL010000603.1 GCA_016200595.1 Deltaproteobacteria bacterium | reverse complement strand
CTCGATAAAGGCATACGTCGCGTCATCGCTTATGGCAGTCGCGTCAAGCAGAAATTCACAGGTTCCGATATTCTCGTAGTGCACCGCCTCGGCTAACCGCACCGCCGCCGCGGTGAGTCGTGCGCGTAGACCTGGTGGTAGTCCAGGGCACGGCGCAACCTCAACCAGCTTCTGATGCCGTCGCTGGAGGCTGCATTCACGCTCACCGAGGTGACTGACCATACCGGACCCATCGCCGATGATCTGGACTTCGATGTGCTTGGCACGCGGGAGCAATTGCTCGACATACACGTCACCGTTGCCGAAGGCCGGCAATGCCTCTGACTGACAGCGGGCAAAAGCCTCGTCGATATCCTGGAGACGAAACACCGCTCGCATCCCGCGGCCGCCACCACCGGCTACGGCTTTGATCATCATCGCTCCACCTTCGCCTAATGACGCGAGAAACTGGCGGGCCTGCTCAAGGCTGGTCGGACCCGAGGTGCCTGGCAGCACTGGCACGCCACAGCGCTCTGCTAATATACGCGCTTGTCCCTTGTCACCGAAGATCTCGAGGATCTCCGCTCGCGGTCCGACAAAGGTGATCCCGTGCTCAGCGCAACGTCGCGCAAATCCCGCGTTCTCACTGAGAAAACCATAGCCGGGATGGATGGCGTCACATCTGGCTTCCTTGGCTACCGTGAGGAGTTGCTCACCGTTGAGGTACGCCGCCACCCCGGTACCGCGCAAGGGGTGAGCCTCATTTGCCTTGCGCGTGTGGAGCGAGTGGGCATCGTCCTCAGAGAAGACTGCGACCGTCTGGATACCCAGTTCGGCGGCGGCGCGCATAATACGGATGGCGATCTCGCCGCGGTTGGCAATGAGGAGACGTTGTAGTTTCATGAGACCCGCTTTCGGCAAGGGATTGAAAGGTGCGCTATTATTCATAGGTTATTTCCGGTCAAATCGCCTGCTTCTTTTGAGTAATATGTCATGCTTCATCCGCTGCGCATCTGTATATAATGTTTTCCCTCTTGGAAAGGTGATCGGCGCACACGGCGCGCTCGGGAGCGACAGATTTTGTTCCTGGGGGCTTCTCGGTCCCAGGCTCCGCCTGGGACCGCAAGGAGCGGCACTTGCGTGGACTAATTAAGGGGCCGCCAGTCTTTTTTTGCCAGCAAAGCCATGCGGGCTTGCACGACGGCTAGAAAATGAGACGAATCTCGCGTAGAACACGCAATTATAGAGAGCTGATTTTTCGTGACAGCTGCAACCTGGCACCGATGAAACCATCCCCGTTCATATACCATGATCCTACCAGTATCGAGGAGGCCTTAGCCCTGCTCCAGCACTATAGTGGTGACGCGAAGGTGCTCGCAGGTGGACAGAGTTTAATGCCGTTGCTGAACTTCCGCTTGAGTGCTCCCACTGCCTTGGTGGATATTAACCGCATCGCTGCGTTGTCTTATATCCAGCAGGAAGCGGGGCAACTCCGGATTGGCGCCCTGACCCGGCAGCGGACGCTCGAGTTCTCGGCGCTGGTGCGAGAACACCTGCCTCTGCTCTATGAGGCGACGACGCTGGTCGGCCATCTGCCGATTCGCACGCGGGGCACGATCGGAGGAAGCCTGGCCCATGCGGACCCGGCGGCTGAATATCCAGCAGTAGCGACGGTCATGGAGGCAGAACTGGTTGTGCAAGGCCCTAAGAGTCAGCGCATTCTACGTCCAGAGGAGTTCTTTCTCGGCTATTTGACGACAGCGCTTGCCTCTGATGAGGTGCTGGTCGAGGTCCGTTTCCCTATCCCGCCGCCGACCAGCGGGTGGGCTTTTGTCGAGTTTGCCCGACGGCACGGCGACTTTGCCCTGGTGGGTATCGCTGCGCTGCTCGATGCCGAGGGCGAGCAATGCCGACGCGCTCGCCTGGCCACGGCTGGGGTAGGGCCCACGCCAGTGAGACTGCGTGCTGCAGAACAGATCCTTGAACACGAAGGTCTGACAGAGCAAAGCATAGAGGCAGCGGCCGTACGGGCGGCTGAGCTGGTTGAGCCGCAAAGTGATCTCCACGCCTCAACCGACTTCCGTCGTCATCTCACTCAAGTACTAACCCGGCGTGCCCTCAGACAAGCGAAAGCACGCAGCCAGGAGAGACAAGGATGAGCGAACAAAGACAGCTCCGGCTCGTCGTCAATGGAGAGGTACGGACCGGTCAGGTCGAGCCACGCAAGCTGTTAGTCGATTTTCTGCGCGAGGACCTCGGACTCACCGGGACGCACGTAGGATGTGAGCATGGCATTTGTGGCGCCTGCACGATCCTCGTCAATGGCGAAGCCGCACGGTCGTGCCTGATGCTGGCAGTGCAGGCTGATGGGGCAGAGCTGCTGACGGTTGAGGGGCTGGCCCGGGAAGGCCGGCTGCATCCACTTCAGGACGCTTTCTGGGAGCATCATGGATTGCAATGTGGGTTCTGTACCCCGGGGATGCTCATCGCCGCCTATGACCTGCTGCAGACTAATCCGACGCCGACCGAGGAGGAAATACGCGCCGGATTGTCCGCAGTCCTGTGCCGCTGCACCGGCTACCACGGAATCGTCCGCGCTGTACAGGCAGCCGCTGAGTGCCTGCGGGGTGGGGAGGAATAAGGCTCATGTCTGAAATCTGTGCGCGGAGGCCAATCTTTGGAGTGCGCCAGCCATGCTGGCGCTTTTATTTCCCCGAGCCGTGCTTGAGGCAGAGCGTAAGCGAAGCATGGCTTCGCCCGGTTAAAGCGGGAGCACGGCTCCCGCACTCCAAAATAGATTCGACGTGTCACTTTGCTAGGGAGAAATCAGGTGGAACAGTTTACTCCAAAGCTGGTGGGAGCCAGGGTCAAGCGTAGAGAAGATCGGCGTCTCCTCACCGGGCAAGGGGCTTATACCGACGATCACCGCCCGTCGGGACTCCTCTACGCGGCGTTCCTGCGCAGTCCCTACGCGCATGCGCGTATTGTGCGCCTTGATCCTGCGGCCGCTCGATCCCTCGCGGGTGTTGCCACTGTGATGACGGGAGAGGAACTCGCCCGCTTGGTCAAGCCGGTGCGCGCCGGGTCGAACATGCGCGATTATAAAACGACGAGCTGGCCGCCACTGGCGGTAGGCAAGGTCCGCCATGTCGGTGAAGCGGTGGCAGTGGTGGTGGCCGAGAGTCGCTATCTGGCCGAAGATGCATTAGAACAGATCGACGTTGATTACGAGCCACTGCCCACGGTCGCCGATGCCCAGGCCGCGAGTGAGCCCCAGGCTGCACTACTACATGAAGAGGTAGGAACCAATGTCCTGCTTACGCGCCAATTCGCCCAGGGCGAGGTCGATGCCGCCATTGCCGGGGCTGAAGTGCGGGTGCGGGAACGCTTTCGCTTTCACCGGCACGCGGCCATTTGCATGGAGAATCGGGGATGTCTGGCTGAGTATCATGCCGGCACGGGCGCTTTGACGCTGCGCTCCGCCACTCAGTGTCCAGGTTTACTGCGTGACGTTTTAGCTGATCTCCTGGATCTGCCCGAACATTGCGTACGCGTGGTGGCCGCTGACGTGGGCGGCGGCTTTGGCGCCAAGTCCTCACTCTATCCCGAAGAACTCACTCTCTGTGCTATCACGCGGCTGCTCGCGCGGCCGGTGAAGTGGATCAGCGACCGGCGTGAAGATTTACTGACCTCAACTCAGGCCTGGGACGAAGTTGTGGAGGCAGAACTTGCACTGCGGGCCGACGGCACCATCGTGGGCCTGCGCGCCGAGGTGACTACTGATATTGGCGCCTACTCGATCTACCCGTGGACGGCAACGGTCGAGCCGGTCCAGACGATTAGCTTTCTCCCGGGGCCGTACCGTGTTCCGCACTACCGAGGGCGAACCCGGGGAGTGGCGACCTGTAAAGCTCCTCTGGGACCCTACCGTGGCGTCGGTCGTCCCATCACCACGTTCGTCATGGAAGGGCTGATGGATCGGGCGGCGCGCCGGCTCGGGATGGACCCGGTAGAGCTGCGCCTACGGAACTATATCCGAGAAGAGGAATTCCCCTACAAGACCCCGTCGGGCATCGTCTGGGATCAAGCAAGTCTCACCGCATGTATGCACAAGGCCCGAGAGGCGCTGGACTACGAGGCAACCCGACAGTGGCAGAGGCAGGCACGGGAGGAGGGACGCTGGGTCGGGATTGGCTTCGCGACCTATATCGAACTGACCGGTGTGGGCTCAGCGATTCCCGTCTCGCCTGGTATGCCCATCTCCACTGGGACCGAGGCTGCCTTCATCCGGGTCGATCCCTCGGGCACGGTGACGGCCGCCTTCAGCGTTGCTCCTCAAGGGCAGGGCCATGAAACTGCTCTGGCTCAGGTCGTCGCCGACGCGTTGGGCGTGTCTTTCCAAGATGTGCGTGTCATTTGTGGTGACACGGCAGTCGCACCGCACGGCACCGGCACCTATGCCAGCCGCAGTGCGGTACTCGCCGGCGGAGCCGCAATCCTGGCAGGACGCGCGCTACGAGAGAAGACGCTGCAGATCGCTGGGCATCTCCTGGAGACCAATCCGGCTGACCTTGATATCCAGGACGGCCGCATCTTCGTGCGCGGCAAACTCGAGCGGGGCATCCCGTTTCGCGAGATCGCTAGGGCTGCGTACGGAGGGCTGCGGCGACTGCCCAAAGATATGGAGCCGGGACTTGAGGTCACTCGTTTTTATGATCCGTACTATGGCACGGCCTCGAGTGCGACCCACGTGGCGGTCGTTGAGGTAGACCGGGAGACTTATGAGGTAAAAATCCACCGGTACGTGGTCGTTGAGGACTGTGGGCGGATCATCAATCCCTTGATCGTCGAAGGACAGGTGCGTGGAGGCGTGGCCCAGGGCATTGGCGCGGCACTCTACGAAGAGGTGGTATACGACGAGGAAGGTCAATTACTGACCGGCACGTTGATGGACTATCTGGTGCCGACGGCTGCAGAACTGATCCCTATCGAAGTGCATCACCTGGAAACCCCATCGCCGACCACACTGGGGGGATTCCGTGGCATGGGTGAAGGAGGAACTATCGGCGCGCCGGCGGCGATCGCCAACGCCGTGTCCGATGCGCTCTCGCCGCTCGGGATCGAAATTACTGAGCTGCCCATTACCCCTGAGCGCCTGTTTCGGCTGATGCGGGGAACCAATGAACTCTCCTAAATCATACCACCGAACATTTGCTCTGTACTTGGGAGTTCCCTCTCGCCACAAGAATTGATCAGGTTATTCTTGCGCGGCCCCTCCCTTGAGACCCGACAGCGCCGTGCGCAGGCGGGCGAGTTCATGTTCGAGCGCGGCCAGCGCTGCCGGCGCCTCCGCCAGGTCCCCCTGCCACCCCATCAACTCTAGCCCCCGCGCTGCCTCAAAGGTCGCCTGGGCCCCAAACTGCCCCACCTGCCCCTTCAAGGTATGGGCGGCTACGTACACGGCCTGCGAGTCATTACTCACCACCGCCGTCTGCAAGCGCGCCAGTAGCGTCGGCCACTGGGCCGAGAACAGCTCCGCCAACTCCACCAACAACACCCGGTCCCCCTCCACGAACTCCAGCGCCGCCGCCTCATCCAGCACCGGGCTGGCCGCAGGGGCTGGCCGCCCCTGCGCGTGCTCTGGGGTGTGAGGAGCCAGGACTTGCTCAGCGGTCCAGCGCGCCAAGATGGTTTTGAGTTCTCCAGCTTTGACCGGCTTGGAGATATAGTCATCCATGCCCGCCGCTAAACACTTCTCGCGGTCACCCTGCATGGCGTTGGCCGTCATGGCAATAATGGGCAGATGCAACGGCGAGGGAGAGGAGGACGAGAGCGACTCTGAAGCGGCGGTGGCTTCGCGGCGGCGAATAACATGTGTGGCCTCATAGCCATCCATCTCCGGCATCTGACAGTCCATCAGCACTGCGGCGTAGGGGATAGAGATAAGCGCTTGGAGGGCCGCGAGGCCATTGGCCACCACATCCGCTCGATAGCCCAGTTTGTCCAGCAGCCGCTCGATCAGCATCTGGTTGACCGCGTTGTCCTCGGCTACCAAGATGCGCAGCCGCGGTTGCTCAGACTCGGCGCCACTCTCCTGGGCGGTCAGGAGGGGACGCAGAGGACGAGCCGCGGGCTGTGGGGGCTGCCCGAGGACGAGGGTGAGGGTAGTGAAGAGGTGGGATTGGCGAATAGGTTTGGTGAGCGTGGCGGCCAGCGTGACGTTGAGAGCTTGCCGGGTCTCCTCCCGGTGTCCCACCGATGTCAGCAACACCAGTTTGAGCGTCGCCAGCGCCGGCTCGGCCTTGATGTGCGCGGCCAACTCCAGGCCGTCCATCTCGGGCATCTGATAATCGAGCAGCGCCACCTGATAGGGACGCCCTGCCTCTACCGCCTCGTGCAGATGGGCCAAGGCCTGCTTGCCGTCGGCTACCTCCTCGCTCTCGATGCCCCAACTGCTCAGATAGAGCTGCAAGAGCCGGCGGTTAGTGGCGTTGTCATCCACCACCAAGACCCGCACTCCGTCCAGGGGAGCCCGAGGTGGTGGGGGAGTCTGGACGGGCGTCAGCGGCAGCGCGAAAGGCACCGCAAACCAAAACGTGCTTCCCTGGCCTGGCACACTCTCGACCCCAATCTCGCCCCCCATCAACTCCACCAAGCGCTTACAGATAGCCAACCCTAACCCCGTCCCACCATATTTGCGGGTCGTCGAGGCATCGAGCTGCGAGAAGGACTGAAAGAGCTGCCCCTGCCGCTCCGGCGTAATGCCAACCCCCGTGTCCCGCACGGCAAACTGCAAGACCGGGGAGTCGAGAGGCTGGAGGCTAGAGGCTAGAGTCGGAGAGCTTGGGGGCAGAGAGTGGTCTGTGGACTCTGGCCGCTGGAGGCTGCTCGCGCGCCGGCGGACTTCCACGACCACCTCCCCGTGGTCGGTAAACTTCACGGCGTTGCCCACCAGGTTGAGCAGGATCTGGCGCATCCGCCCCGGGTCACCGCACACGGCGATGGGTACGTCGGGCTCAATCACACAGGCGAGTTCTAAGCCCTTGGCATAGGCCTTGGGGGCGAGGAGATCGAGCACTTCTTCCACCGCCGTGTGGGGGGCGAAATCGATGAGTTCCAACTCGAACTTGCCCGCTTCGATCTTGGAGAAGTCTAGAATGTCGTTGATGATGGTGAGCAGGGCTTCGCCCGAGTGCTCCACGGCTTCGGCATACTCGCGTTGCTCGGGGGTCAAGTCAGAATCGAGCAGCAGGCCGGTCATGCCGATGACGCCATTCATGGGGGTACGGATCTCATGGCTCATGGTGGCCAGGAACTCGGTCTTGACCTGCGCGGCGGTCAGGGCGGCGTCGCGCGCCTGGGCCAGTTCGTGATTGCTCTGCTGCAACTGGGCGGTGCGCTCGGTGACTTGCTGCTCGAGGGAGGCGCGAATAGCCTGGAGTTCCTGATTACTCTGTTTATACTTGGCAAACGCTTCGTTGATACTGCGGCTGGCCAGGTACATCAGAGTGGCTATCTCCGTGTATTGGAGACTTTGCACGATCCACGCCGACTGGGGAGTGAGCACGCGTGTGAACGGCGGCAAGAGCCCGGAGATTTCTACCTTCATGATGCCTAATCCACCGACAATACACAGCGTGGCCAAGACGAGCGTTGCACGTCCGCCTACGAGCAGACCGCAAGTAACAATGACAAGCAGATACCTGTTAGCCATGGGTGCCCGTATCCCGCCAACATAAAACATGGCGATTGTCGTCGTCACAAAGCCTACCACCGGGATAATAAAACTAGCGAAGCGAACATACCCGTGATGGATGAGAAGTAATATGCTTATAAATATCGTTGTCAGTGTACCCATGAGACCGACGAGTGTCGCAGAAGCATGCTGATCGACAGGCGATACGAAAAAGGCGAAGACACGCAGAACCACGACGCCGAGACCAACCCACCCTATGATATTAAGCAGCGCGGCGACGCGCGTCTTTTCTTCGTCGGCAAATATGGGGGGTGCCAGCAAGCGTTTAATACGCGCTAACATGACGGTCATACTTTTCCTAGCGACGCTGATTGTCGTTCTTCTTGCCTCTCGCTACTGGGCGAATGAGGATCCTTCCTCTGCTTTAGTGCAGGTGTCGTGCCCATGAGAAAGTGAGATATCACAGTCTGGCTCTGTGTTCTGCGACCTGGCAGTCAGGTCGCGGGTTCTGGTGTCAGTGCGGTCAGCAGCGGCTGGAGGCGAACGAGTTCATGTTCGAGCACGGCTAGGGCTGCGGGTGCGCCAGTGAGTTCGCCCTGTCGTCCCATCCCCTCCAGCACGCGGGCTGCCTCCACCGTCGCTGTCGCGCCAAAGTTCCCCACTGCCCCCTTCAGCGAGTGCGCCGCGGAGTACACGGCTTGGGGGTCGTTGGCTATCAGCCCCGCCCGCAAGGCCGCCAGTAGCGACGGGTATTCCGCCACAAAGATCTCCACCAACTCCGCCAATAAGACCCGATCCCCACCCACCCGCGCTAACACTTCAGCTTCCTCTAGCACCGGACTGGTGGCGGGACCGCCGGGCTCTTCCGCCCGCCCGGGTCCGCTCTGCGAGGTCCAGCGCGCCAGGGCAGCTTGAAGTTCGACGGGGTTAATGGGTTTGGAGACATAGTCGTCCATGCCTGCCGCCAAACATTTAGCCCGATCGCCCTGCATGGCGTTGGCCGTCATGGCAATAATAGGCAGATGCAAGGGGGCGGCGGTGGCGGTTTCGCGCTGGCGGATGACCCGCGTGGCCTCATAGCCATCCATCTCGGGCATCTGACAGTCCATGAGCACCGCCGCGTAGGGAATAGCCGCTAGTGCCTCCAGCACTTCCAGTCCGTTGCCAGCCACGTCAGTGCGATAGCCGAGTTTGTCCAGCAGCCGCACGATCAGTTTTTGATTGACTGCGTTGTCTTCGGCCACCAAGATCCGCCCTCGGCTGGGGCCGTCGCTCCCCCCGCTCGGCGGTGGGACAAACACGGGCCGCGAGAGCCGGGGCGTCATCGGTAGTGGGGCCTGGCCCAGCACTGCGGCCAGACTATTGAAGAGCTGCGATTGGCGGATGGGTTTGCTCAGCGTGGCCGCCAAGCCGGCGGCTTGGCCTTGCTTCAGCTCCTCGTGCTGCCCGGCCGAGGTCAACAACACCAGCTTGATGGCGGCCAGAGCCGGCTCGGCTTTAATGCACTGGGCTAATTCTAAGCCGTCCATCTCAGGCATCTGATAATCGAGCAGCGCCACGTCATAGGGGCGCCCCTCTTGGACCGCACGCCGCAGCACTGCCAGGGCCTGTGGCCCCCCTTCTACCTCTTCACTTTCCATCCCCCAACTGTTCAGATAGAGGTGTAAGAGCCGGCGGTTAGTGGCATTGTCATCCACCACCACTACCCGTAACCCCCGCAGGTCTGTCCACAGCGGCAGGCTTCTCGGGACCGATACCAGCGGTTGTGCGAAGGGGACGGTAAACCAGAAGGTGCTGCCCCGACCCGGAGTACTTTCGACCCCAATCTCGCCCCCCATCAACTCCACCAAGCGCTTACAGATCGCCAGCCCTAACCCTGTCCCGCCATACTTGCGCGTCATGGAGGCATCGACCTGCGAGAAGGACTGAAAGAGCCGCTCCTGGTGCACGGGCGAAATCCCGATGCCTGTGTCCCGTACGGCAAAATGCAAGACCGAGGAGTCTAGGGTCTGGGGGCTAGGGTTTAGCGTCAGAACGCTTGGTGTCGGAGTCTGGTCTGTGGCCGCTGGACGTTGGACGTGAGACGCGAGCCGGTGGACTTCCACGACCACCTCCCCGTGGTCAGTAAACTTCACGGCGTTCCCCAGCAGATTGAGCAAAATCTGCCGCACCCGCCCTGGGTCGCCCCGTAGAGCGGTAGGAACATCGGGCTCAAGCACACAGGCCAGTTCCAACCCCTTCCCATGCGCTCGCGGTGCCAGTAAATCCACCACTTCTTCCAGCGCCGTGGGCAGGTTGAAGTCGACCAATTCCAACTCTAACTTCCCTGCCTCAATCTTGGAAAAGTCTAGAATATCGTTGATGATGGTGAGCAGAGCTTCCCCCGAGTGCTCCACGGCCTGGGCATACTCGTGCTGCTCGGGGGTCAGGGGGGTATCGAGCAGCAGCCCGGTCATGCCGATGACGCCGTTCATCGGGGTGCGAATCTCATGGCTCATCATCGCCAGGAAGTCGGTCTTGGCCTGGGCCGCGGCCAGGGCGGCGTCGCGCGCCTGGGCGAGTTCATGATTGCTCTGCTGCAACTGCGCGGTGCGCTCGCTCACTTGCTGTTCCAGAGAGGCGCGAATCGCTTGCAGCTCACGATTACTCTGCTTGTAGCGCGTCAATGCCTCGCTGATACTACGGCTAGCCAGATACATCTCCAGGCTCGTTATCACGCACCCAATAAGGAGCGCGACCAAACCAGACACCGGAGTAATCCGGAGGTCGGAGAGAATGTACCCGGAGGTTTCCAGCGACACGATGCCCACGGCCGTAACGAAGCACAGCACGGCAAAGCCGATCACGGCGCGCTCGCCTAAGAGGAGGCCGGCGGAGACAATGGCGAGCAGATAGAAGTTGTTGATCGGGAGACGGATGCCGCCAAAATACAACATGGTGAGCGTCGCCACCCCAAACTTTATCAAAGGGAGCATTAGGCAAGCGAAGCGTATGTACCGGTACCGCAGCAGGACCAGCATGCCCATCGATAGCACGAGCATCACCACTGGAACCAGGTCTGGGACGGACTCCTTCTCAAGGACGAAAGCCGCAAGGGTACGTGACCCGCCGATGATGACCCCGCCCAGTCCGATAATATTGAGCAACGCGGCGGCGCGCGTCTGTTCTTCCTCAGCAAACACCGGGGGCGCCAGCAGTCGTTTCATCCGCGCTAACATGACGATCACACCTTTCCCAGCGACTCAGACTTTTGCTCTCTTCGCCGCTTGCTCCTAATTCGAGGTAAGAGGCTTGCTCACCTCTACTAGAACCAAGGATCGGCACTTCCGCCGGTAACTTAAGACACCGCTGGCGGTTTTCGCCAACACAGGGACATCTGCTCTTAACATCCACCTTGAGAACAGAAAATCTACCCCGCGAAGTCCGACCGAGTGGTATACCCGGCACTCCTCTCCTCCCGACCTTGAAAGGTCACGCCACCGTCGCACGCCGTGCAGCGGAGCAGGGAGTAAAGGTTCCGTGCCGCTTGCCGATAGAACCTCTAGCCGCCTGAAACGTGGAGCCTTCTTCCCGACCGCAGCAGCCCCGGGGCAAAGCAGGCCGTGCCCGCTAGGTGACCGTAGGACAGAAGCGAAGAGGAGAGGTCTCCCTAACCGATCTGGTATCTGTGATCGCCCCTAGCAAGAGTGATGATCATCTTGCTAGATTCAAGTGGGCGTAGGTTAGCTGGTCAGCGAGTAGCCACGTACCCAGACGATTGCGAGGTGCGCTATGTCGAAGGATATTACAGTTTGTTTGTCGTATGATTTTGACGCCATGTCGGTGTGGATCGCCAATTTCCGCACCGCGTCGCCTAATGCGCTGTCGCGCGGCGAGTTCGGACAAGTCGGCGCTCAACGGCTCCTCGCCCTCTTGGCGGAATACGATATCAAATCGACGTGGTTCGTTCCCGGCCACACGATCGAGGCGTTTCCGGTGGAATGCCAGCGCCTGGTCGCTGAAGGGCATGAGGTCGGGCACCACGGCTATTGCCACGAGAACCCTGCGCGTCTGGAACTTGAGAAAGAGCAAGCGATCCTGGAACGGGGTATCGCCCTCATCAAGGACCTGACTGGTCGTGCCCCCCGGGGGTATCGGTCTCCTGCCGGCAGTTTCAGCGCGAATACGCTCAGGCTGCTGAGCGACCACGGGTTTCTCTATGACAGCAGCATGCTGGGCAACGACTTTACCCCCTATTACTGTCGTGACGGTATCAAGGCGTCGATCGACGCCCCCTACGACTTCGGCAAAGCCGTCGAGTTAGTAGAAATGCCTTTCTCCTGGAATCTGGATGACTTTCCCTTTTTTGAGTATACCTCCAGCCGCCGCGGCATTAGTCCAGGACTGGCAGATCCGGCGCGGGTGTACGACGTGTGGGCCGGAGACTTTGAGTATCTCTACACCAAGATGGGCAAGGGCGTGTTCATTCTCACCATGCACCCACAGGTAATCGGCCGCGGACATCGTCTGTTAATGCTCGAACGTTTCCTCCAGGACTTGAAAAGTCATGAGGGGGTGAGGTTCAGCACCATGAGTGACTTCGTGCAGCGTTGGAAGGCTGAGCACCCTTTTCGCGAGATTGCTCCGCGGCTGCCAGTGTCTCTCCAGAGCTGACTCCGGCTGGGGTATACTCCGCGTTGGCCTGCGACGAAGACCACCAAGCTAAGATTGAGCAGGCAACTCGACGCGCCTCGCAGTTTGTCAAGCGGTTCCTCAAGCGCCATTCGCTGCGCTGCACTAGGCGCGACCGCAGACGAGCGGCCACGGATAACACACGTAACGAAAGGACGTCACATGGCTCGTTCCCTCTATGCGATGTTACATCGACGGTTCGGCCCCCCGCAAGATGGAGTCACCCGTCGTGAATTTCTCAAGGTGACACTCGTCGCCGGCGCGGGACTCTTGCTCAGCAACCTGGACGGCGCGGCCTGGGGCAAAGCGCGCACCCGCGCCGGCAAACGCGTGGTAGTCGTGGGCGCCGGGTTCGCCGGACTGGCCACCGCCCACGAACTGGCGAGCGCCGGTTATGCCGTCACGGTCGTCGAAGCGCGCAATCGCCTCGGCGGACGAGTGCTCAGTTTTAGCGACGTGGTGAAGGGGTGCAACGTCGAAGGCGGAGGGGAATTGATCGGTTCCAACCACCCGACCTGGGTGGCCTATGCCGATAAATTCAAGCTACCGTTTCGCGATATTACCCAAGAGGAAGACGCTGAAGCTCCGCTGCTGCTGGACGGCAAACGGTTGAGCGCGTCAGAAGCCGAAGCCCTGTGGAAGGAAATGGACACGGTGCTGCCTGTGATGGACGCCATCGCCGCCACCGTGAATGCGGATGAGCCCTGGAAGAGCCGGGATGCGGCCGCGCTTGATCGTCGCTCGCTTGCCTCCTGGATCGCCGCTCTCGACGCGTCCCCCTTGGGCAAGGCGGGGATTGCGGCTCAACTGACGGCGGATAATGGCGTCATTCCCGCGCGGCAGAGTTATCTTGGGAACCTGGCGATGGTCAAAGGTGGAGGAGGTGACAAATACTGGACTGAAAGTGAAGTGTACCGGTGCGCGGGAGGGAATCAGCAACTCGCGCACAAGCTGGCGGAAGCGATCGGCCGGGAGCACGTGCTGTTCGAGGCTCCGGTGACGGCAATCACTACAGGAAAGACAACGGTTACCGTGTCCTTGGCCAGCGACAAGACGCTGGAAGCGGATGATGTGGTGCTCGCTCTTCCTCCGAGTCTCTGGAATCGTATCGCCTTCGAGCCGCCGTTGCCCGCCATGCTGACGCCGCAAATGGCGCCCGTCATCAAATTTTTGACCGCCGTGAAGGGACGGTTTTGGCAAACGGCGCAGCTCGCGCCCAACAGCCTGAGCGATGACCTCGGCTGGACCTGGGAGGCCACAAACCATCAGCCTGGTGATAGCGGCGCGTGTCTCACCGTTGTTTCGTCGGCCACGGTCGCGGACACGATCCGTCAATGGCCGGCGGAAGAACGCACCGAGAAATACCTGGTCGCCCTGGCACGCCTGTACCCCGGTATCCGGGAACAGTTCGTCCAGGCGCGCTTCATGGACTGGCCGAGCGATCCGTGGACCCAGGCCGGCTACTCCTTCCCCGCGCCCGGGCAAGTGACGACCCTCGGACCGATCCTGCGCCAGGGACTGGGACGCCTCCACTTTGCGGGCGAACATACCTGTTGCGCTTTCGTGGGTTACATGGAGGGAGCGCTCAATTCCGGCGTCGCGCTCGCCCGGCGGATCGCCAAGCGTGATGGCGTGATGAAATCGTAAGGGGGAGCAAGCCCTCAAGGCCGGAGCAGCAAAGCCTGGGTTTGCTGTCACCGTTGTCGGGGTCAGCCTCGGCTTGGTCGGCTTCGCCTATTCTCGCGACAACGACGCCCCGTCTTTGCCCAGCCCCTCCGCTTCCTGGCCCAAGAAGCTGAATTGGACGTGAAGTCGTTGCAAAGCCTAGACGATCCTCCCGATCTCGAACGTATCAACCGGAGGCCTGATAAGGGGTAGGCAGCAAAATAGCCACTATCCAACGCTGATAGGCTACCTTTCGCCGTAAGGCTGCGCACTGAATTTTGTCGGATGTGCCTTAATGAATGCAACGGCTTCAGACACACTCTTTACCTTTGGAGATCATTTTTTTGTCAACGCGATCCCTTGTCGTGGAAGAAGCAAAGAATATCAACCGCTGCTCTCAGGGGCGAGAGGGACTCACCCTTCTTTCCATTTGAAGCGCTCAAGGATGCAATTTCTCTAGAGGCGGCCTCTCTGGATGTTGGAACCGAGGTAGGCTGGCGGAACTCCTCTCAATGGTCAGCCTGTGAAACGACTCGGATCAGTTTTCCTTCCGCAACAGATACGCCTCCACCCATACCTTACATGCAGCGCTGCGCAGCCAAACACGCTGGTCGTTGAAACATAAGGTGTCGAGTCGTTTGTAGAGCTCTTCATGTTCAGCTCGTGCTTTGCTGAAGTCAGGGTGATTGGTACGGTCTGCAGTTTGTCTGGTGCCAGCGCGATCGTCGGAGTCCTTTTCAGGGCGACCTGCATTATACCAGCGAGCAAGCGCATGCACGGTGGCCAGGCGATATTGCCCGTTAAGTTGGGACTGAGGACTTTCCAGTTGAGCTAGCAATGAGGAGAAAACTGGTTGATGAGACTGTTGTTGGGCGTCAAACATCCACAGTTGGCCCAATGCGGTGACCGCTGCCCACCGCACCTCCCTGTCCTGGTCCTGCAGGAGGGGGAGTAAGGCGGGGACTACCGTGGCGGCTTGACGGCTGCCGACCTGTCCTAAGACCGTGGCGGCTGCCCACCGCACATCCCGGTTCTGATCCTGCAAGAGGAGGAGTAAGGCGGGGACTACCGTGGCGGCTTGACGGCTGCCGACCTGCCCTAAGGCCTTAGCGGCTGCCCGCTGCACATTCCTGTTCTGGTCCTGCAAGAGGGGGAGTAAGGCGGGGACTACCGTGGCGGCTTGACGGCTGCCGACCTGCCCTAAGACCGTGGCGGCT
>JACQEL010000602.1 GCA_016200595.1 Deltaproteobacteria bacterium | reverse complement strand
GTCAAAGCCTTCGGTGAATTTCTCGCTGAGCACCTGTTGGGGTTCGCCCTTCTTCCCCTGTCGCGGCCACAACCGGCCCAGGCTCCTCACTCTCCTCCTCAGGCTGTCTTGAGTGCATCGAGGCCCGCTTGGGCACAGGCGACGTCCTGCTCGACCGTTCCGCCGCTCACGCCGATGCCCCCGACGACTTTATCACCCGCGCGGATCGGCAACCCACCGCCGAACAGGGCGATGCGCGGGATGTGGGGCACGCCGGCTAGTAATGCCGGGTCATCCTTGATGAAGTTGTAAAAATCCTGCGAGGGCATGCCGAAGAGCGCGGTGTAGGCCTTATTTTGCGCGACCTCAATACTCACCAACGCCGCCCCGTCCATGCGGCAGAACGCCTTGAGCAATCCGCTTTCATCGAGGATGGCGACTACCTGCGGCACCCCTAACTCTTGGGCTTTGGCGACCGCAGCGGCCACCATCTTCTGGGCGCTGTCGTGTGAGACGCTCTGTTTGGTAAAGGTCGAGTCCATCGTGTCCCCCTTGGCAAATAAGAATCCTGGACGGAGTATCTGCCTGTTGCCGCGCCTCTGTCAAGCTCAGCCAAGCCGGTCCCGAGCTGGTCTGCGTGCAAACTGAGTTACAGGTTATACATCCGGGCTGGATTGTCCCACAGAATCTTACGCTTCGATTCGGCATCGATTCCTTCCAGAGAGAGAAAGAGTTCAGTGGCGTGTGGGAATCGACTGTCGAAGTGCGGGTAATCAGTGGAAAAGAAGAAGTTGTCGGCTCCCAAGCGCCGGATCACATCTGCGGCTGGGAACTCGTCTACATCGACGTGGACAAAGCACTGGCGGTAGAAGTACTCGCTGGGCTTGAGCGAGAGTGGCACCTCCTCATCGCTCCCCTGGATCTTCCAGTACTCATCGAGCCGATAGAGCAACCATGGCAGCCAACCACAGTTGCCTTCTAAGAAGCCCACTTTCAGGCGCGGGTGCCGCTCCAGGATACCGCCCACGATAAATTCCGCCATTCCCATCAGATTGCCGAGGGGCTGGGCAAAGGCAGAAACTAACAACTTGGGTTTATGGCCCAGAAACACATTCTCGGCACACGGTTGGTTGTTGCCGGCGGTGGGATGAAAGCACACCGGCACCCCGAGTTCTTCAATCGCCGTCCACAGCGGATCGAAGTATTCGTCCTGCACGTGGCGGCCGTTGACCGGCTGGGGAATCATACACAGCCCTACGTGCCCTTGTTCTTGTACCACCCGACGTGCTTCCGCAATCGCGAGATTGACATCATGTAGCGTGATGAGCCCCGCGGCTTTCAGGCGTCTGGGATTCTCCTGACAGAAGTTCGTGATCCAATTATTCCAGGCTTGGCAGAGCGCATTGGCATACTCAGGCTCCTGGCTCTCGTCCGCATGGAGGGGGAAGGTACGGAACAATACCGCCACATCGACTCCCTCGCGATCCATGGCCTTAAGCTGGGAGACCGGGTCAAATTGTCCCTTCACTGCTTCCTGATAGTATGGGGCGATCTGCGCTTTGCGGCGTTCCATACGGAGCGAGGAGGGGGTGAGCGCATCTTTGGGAGGCGCCTCCCGCCAGGGTTGACGGACCGGGCTGCCGTCGGCCATCCGAAAGTCATAGATGTCCCCAGCCTGGAGCGTGCGCGGCTCGGCGCGCGGGATACGGTCACCCCACTTGGGGTCCATGTACTTGAGATAGAGATCGTACGGCTCGATCACGTGTAGGTCTGCGTCCAGAACCTGAAATCCTTGTTTCATGACTGTTCCTCCTTTGTTGCACTCATTTGCTTACGTCCGCTAAAGACCACTCTGACCATCTTCACCTCGGCCGCTGCATAGGCGCGGAGCAGTGACTATACCCACGCGCGCATTCCCTCCCGGACACCAACACCACACTAGTGGCAGAACTTGCGTTGCGCCGAGTCCTTTAATCCACAACTCGCACAGCCCATGTTGCCTCTTTACTCCCCTTGCCTGCCCTTAGGCAAGAGAAACATAATGATGGGTTCTATGATCCGTAGCCACGCCGCCAGATGGGCCGATGAAGCCCGCATGCTGCCGATACTCGCCCTTCATAAGCAGAGTATTCAGCAAACGGTTGCGGAATATCACGGCACGGTCGCCGTTATCCTTTAGTGACGTTGAATCCACGCTATTATTTCTGCGGCTCCAACGCCGAGAGCAAATCGTCTATGTTCCGTGACCCGAGGGCGTACGGCTCACTGGCTTTCCCTTGCGGACGCTGTTCATATAGGTACGCGGGTGGCAAATCGACAGTAGGCCGTTGAGTTAATTTCTGCGAAAGCACTTTGAGCACATCTTTGTCAGAGTCAGCTTTTTCCGGCGGCATCTCAAAGACCACAAAACTAGGTATTAGACCTATAGGTGGTGGCGGAACCAAGCTGGATAATCGCTCCATAAGCCGTAATACTTGTTCTGTGGTGAATGCTATCGCCGCGCCAGCTGATGATGGGCGCCAGCTAGCCACCATCGACTGCTCAGATCTCTTCACGATGACCACGGAGCGAGATGGACCATCGGTGTGAAGCCAACTCCACTGACTATCAACAGTAATAGAGAGATCTGAATATGGACGCAGGCTAAAGAACTTCTGTCGCCCCAACCATTCTGTGAGCACGGACCAGTTTGAGCTGCGAAAACCGAGGGCGTGTAGCGCCACGACGGCAACCCAGATTGGACAATACAATCGGTCGTCGGGCGGTACATCCCTCAGCGCTGCAAACAGCGCTGTACTCCAGTCAACCAATGTCATTTCGGCCAAGTGAAATTTGAAGAGGCTAGCCGAAAGCATACCCGCCGCGGCTGCGAGTATGTCATCCAACTCAGGTTCCTTCCGGCCTCCATTGGCCCAGTAGTACTCTATCCTTGTCAGCCATAATTGCCACGCCTCGGCCCGAATGCGGGTGCGATCGTCAGGCTCAAACAAGATGTTCTGCTCAATCGCGTCGAACGTGTGCTGGACGGTAGTGATCCACTCGTCCAAACTGGCGATGTCTGTCACTGCCGGAATCTTTGGGTCTTCGTTGAGCTGTGACTGAAATCGCTTCCAGATCGACTGACGAAGGGTATTAAAGACTTCGGCTATGGCGCTTTCGTCCTTCTCAGAAAAGCGATACGCGCTTGAAATTGCGCTTAGACCGAGCGACATGCGGTCACCCAGTCCCTCCGCTGCAGAGGCTTTG
>JACQEL010000601.1 GCA_016200595.1 Deltaproteobacteria bacterium | reverse complement strand
TTTCCCTCTTCACTCTTTAACATCGCGTGCTCCAAGCGCCGCACGCGACGGAGCAAGTCGGGCAACTTGGGCAGCGCCGCAGAGTACCGCCGCCAAGACAGGATATCCACCGCAGGATAGCCACCGATGACTGAGTTAGCTGGGACATCATGGGGGATGCCACTCTGAGCCGCGACCTGAGTGTTCTCGCCCACTGTGAGGTGCCCGGCCGCCCCTACTTGGCCTCCCATGCGCACCCCAGCTTCGAGTTTCGTACTGCCTGCCAGACCGACTTGGGCGGCGAGCAGCGCCCCTGCCCCAATCTCGCAGCCGTGACCAATCATCACCAGATTGTCGATCTTTGCACCGCGGTGGATCACCGTGGCACCAACAGTCGCGCGGTCAAGGGTGGTGTTCGCACCGATCTCAACCTCATCCTCCACTACGACGCTGCCGCTCTGCGGAATTTTATAGATTGACCCGTCCGGCAGAGGCACATACCCGAAGCCATCTCCGCCAAGCACTACCCCACTCTGCAACACGACGCGATCACCGATACACGTGCCTTCGCGGACGACCGCTCCGGCATGCGCGATGAAATGCTGACCAATCGACACGTGAGGGTAAATGACCACATGCGCGAAGATACGCGCATGGTCGCCAATTACCACCTCTTCCCCAATCACCGCATACGGACCGACCGAGGCGTGTGCGCCAATCCGCGCCGAGGAAGCAATGACTGCCGTCGGATGCACCCCCTCAGGGGGGACATAAGGCGGATAAAAGAGTTCCAAAGCCTGGGCAAAGGCGAGGTAGGGGTTAGCCGTACGGAGTGAAGGTAAACTGATCTCCGGAGCCTCGGGGGCGAGGATCACCGCCGCGGCTTTGGTCATTGGCAATTTGGCGAGATATTTCTTATTGGCTACGAAGGTGAGTTCGTTGGGTCCTGCGTCATCAATGCTATTGACTCCACGGATTTCCGTCTCACCATTACCCCGCAACTCACAGCCCAGATGGCGTGCGACCTCAAATAGTTTCATAGCCATACCTGTCTTTTACCCCATCATGTGCGCTCACCGATGGCGTTCTATGTAGCAGAGTCCCGCAAGAACGACTATGCTAGGCACGCTGAGTCTGAGTCGGGGAGGAATATGAGAGCGGTGGTGCTGGTCCTGTTGCTCGCGGGATGTTCACTGGGAACAGCGACGCCTCCACCTCCACGACCCGCCTTGCCAGAGGTGCGCTACGTTGCCCCTGGCGACCCCAAGGCGGTAGCAGGATTAACCCAAGAGGCGATCGAGGCCCTGCGCAAGCGTGACCTGCTGCTGCGGCAGCATATCGAACGGCTCGAACAACAAATCCAGGGGCAGCGGTAACGCAGATAGTGCTGAGGACTGAGTTGTCTGTACTGTGGCAGGCAAAATGCGGATTGAGCTCGTTCAGGCTGCATCCTGGTTTCTGATTTGTCTGCTCAGTCCTCAGTCCTCGTTACGCAACGCCCGGTAGTGGTTCAGTTTCAATTTTCTATTCTTTCCTCCATCGTCCCCCGTCTGTCATTCTGAGGCCGCAGGCCGAAGAATCTCATGTAACGATAGACGGCTGGCGAGATTCTTCGTCTGCGCTCCGCTCCGACTCAGAATGACATATGCCTACTTTTTCTTCTCAAATTGAACCACTACCCAACGCTCCCGCGGCTTGCGACTGCCCGCGCTCCATGTTAGGAAACCGGGATGGTAACGATAGATTTTGCCAAAGGTGATGGCATTGTCCCGGTAATCGTGCAAGATCAGGCGACCGGGGAGGTGTTGATGTTAGCCTACATGAATCAGGACGCCTGGGAGCAAACTCTCAGCACCGGGAAAGTCCACTACTATAGCCGTTCGCGCAACCGTTTGTGGCTGAAGGGCGAAACCTCTGGTCACACCCAGGATGTCAAAGAGGTGTACGTTGATTGCGATGCTGATACGATTCTGCTCAAAGTGCATCAACACGGTGGCGCGGCCTGTCACGAGGGCTATCGCACTTGTTTCTTTCGACAATACGCGGCCAACGGGGAATGGCAGCTGATCGGCGAACGGGTGTTCGACCCAGACGTCGTGTACGGTAAGAGTCACTAATGGATATTCTGAAACTCGGGATCCCTAAAGGCAGTCTCGAATCGGCGACGATTGATCTGTTTAAGAAAGCTGGTTGGAAAATCACCACGAGTTCGCGCAGTTATTTCCCGAGCATCGATGATCCCTCCATCCGCTGTATGCTGGTGCGGGCGCAGGAGATGGCGCGCTATGTCGAGGCCGGCACCCTGGACGCCGGGATTACCGGCAAAGACTGGATCATGGAGAATGAGGCGGCGGTAGAAATAGTTGCCGACTTAGTTTATTCCAAGGCCAGTTTCCAACCCACCCGCTGGGTCTTAGCCGTCCCGCACGACTCGCCGATTCACGCGCCGGAGGATCTGCAGGGGAAGCGGATTGCGACCGAACTGGTGCAATATACCGGCCGCTATTTTGCTGAGCGTCACATCAAGGTCGAGGTGGAGTTCTCCTGGGGCGCGACTGAAGCGAAAGCCGCGGAAGGGTTAGTCGATGCCATCGTTGAAGTCACCGAATCTGGCTCCACCATTCGGGCTCATGGCCTCAAGATCGTGTGTGAACTGTTTACTTCCAATCCACAGATCATCGCCAATCGCGCGGCCTGGCAACAGCCCACTAAACGAGAGAAGATCGACCAAATCGCCCTGTTGTTGCAAGGCGCACTGGCGGCCGAGGCCAAAGTCGGGATCAAGATGAACGTCTCGAGAGAACAACTCGATCTCGTCGTGAGCATGCTGCCGAGTCTAACCGCCCCGACTATCTCGCCGCTCTACAAGAGTGACTGGTTTGCGGTCGAGAGCGTTATCAGTGAAGATGTCGTACGCGAGTTGATCCCACGCCTGATCAAAAACGGCGCGGTCGGCATTATCGAGTACCCGCTCAATAAGATCATTTAATGAAGAGCAAAAAAGGGGAACCCTGTGGTTCCCCCCCAATTCTTCCTGCCGTACGAGTGCGCAATATAGACGTCGGGGCGGTTTAGCGTTCCTTACGCCGTAGCTTGGGACTCATAGCCGAGAGAGGTCAGAAACGCCTCTTTCTCCTCACCCGGCATGATGTAGATACCTTCCCAGCCGCACACCTCCTCACACAGCTTGCAGCCTACACAAGTTTTTTCCTCAACCTGGACCCTGCCTAAGTACTGCGGGCCGTTGTGAGGCGAAGGAGAGATACAGTCGAACGGACAGACATCAATACAGACGCCGCAGCCATTACAGTTATCCGGGTGAACGATAGCGGTAGGCCGCTCAGCTCGTTTGAGCACATGGGTGATATTGCCGAAGGTATCGAGGATCGCCTCATCCGGGCAAATAACCCCGCAGGCTCCGCAGTCGATACAGAGGGTAGGTTCGATAAAGTAGGATTTTTTCGGATCGCCACTAATCGCCTTGGTGGGACAGCGTTTCTCGCACGCGCTACAGCCAGTGCAATTCTCTGCGACAATGATAAAGGGCATCTCTGCTCCCCCTTCTACTCCTGCATCTCCTTCAAGATTTCATCGGCGCGCCCTTCATCAATTAACTGATCGTTCTTACGCGCCTCGCGGAACGCGAGCCAGGTAAAGAAAAATACCAAAAACATCAAACCGACAATCGGGATGTTGTCGGGCTTCAACATAATATCGAGAAGCTGGTCAAGGCCGCTTTTTTCCATACTGTGCGGAAGGTAGCGAGTGCTTTGCCGGTTGTCAATGAGAGGCGAGATCCTGCTGCGCTTCGTGACGGCCCCTCTCTTTTACCATTAATCCACTGATTCTACGGCTACGAAGAGCTTCGCCCTTATATTCAACATGAGGCGAATTCATACAACGTTGGCTTGCCTGTTCATCCTCTTGATCGTTAAGAAGAACAAGACGTTTTCCCGATAACGCATGGGTTGAGTCTGCGAACCCTCCCTCTTGCAGCGGTTAGGTTTTCCGGTATAAAGGGGGGCGATTCTGGCGAAAGAAGGGGAAGAAATTCTCATGCTTAGATGGCTTCCGGAAGACGTTTCGCCTTACGGAGCGGGCATCGACTCGCTTTTTTACTTCATCTACTACATCACGGCCGCAGCTTTTATCCTGGTCACTGCTTTGATGATCATTTTCCTTTTTCAGTACCGTCACCGCGAAGGGCGCCGAGCGGTTTATACGCACGGCAACACCACGCTAGAGCTCGTCTGGACGGTGATTCCGGCTTTAGTCTTTATCGCACTAGGATTCGCCAGCAGGGCCCAGTGGGAAGCTATCAAAATGCATATCCCCGACACCGATACCGTCATTCAGGTGACCGGCAAACAGTTCAACTGGGAAATCCTCTATCCTGGACCTGATGGCAAGTTCAACACCGGGGATGATAAGCAGATCGACAACGACATTCATGTGCCGGTCGGCAAGCCCATCCTGGTGATTCTCAAGGCTCGTGACGTCATTCATAGCTTCTTCCTGCCGAACCTGCGCTTCAAACAAGACGCGGTGCCGGGCAGAGATATCAATGCCTGGTTCCAGGCTAACAAGCCTGGCAAGTACGAGATTCCGTGTGCCGAACTGTGTGGCTTCGGCCACTCCGGCATGAAGGGCTGGCTGTATGTAGATAGTCCTGAGGATTACAAAAAATGGTATACCGAGCAGTGGCCCCAAGCCGCGACAGCGCAAGGGCCTGCGACTGAAGCCCATTCATAAAAATAATTTACCTATACAGGAGAGAGGTGTCCGATGAGTGAAGCAGGAGCAGTGGCAGCTCACGACGCGCATGCTGTCCACCACGAAGAGCTGGGTTTCATCCGCACGTATATTTTCTCGACCGACCACAAAATGATTGGCCGGCAGTTCCTGTTCATCAGTCTTGTCATGCTAGTCTTTGGCGGTCTCATGGCGATGATGATGCGCTGGGAGCTAGCGTGGCCGGAAAGCCAAGTCCCCTTCACCCAGTGGATTCCTGAGCCCTACATGTACGACGGGCATATGGACCCAGCTTTCTACAACTCGCTGTTCACCATGCATGCCACATTGATGATCTTCTTCGTCGTCATGCCATTCATGGTCGGCTGCTTTGGCAACTTCCTGATCCCCCTGATGATCGGGGCGGGCGATATGGCCTTTCCGACTCTGAACATGCTCTCTTTCTGGACCGCGGTGCCAGCCAATATCTTGATCCTCTATAGCTTCTTCGTGCCCGGTGGGGCAGCCGCCGGCGGTTGGACCATGTATGCCACGCTCTCAGCCAAGGCGATCTACACTGGTGTAGACTGGGGGGTTGACCTCTGGATTATCAGCCTGATCATTCTGGGTATTTCCTCACTGATGGGTTCGATTAACTACATCACCACTGTCATCAATATGCGGGCGCCCGGCATGAGTTGGTTCCGCTTACCGCTGGTGATCTGGTCCTTGTTTGTTACCGCAGTGCTGCTGCTGTTGGCACTTCCGGTGTTGACCGCTGCACTGGCCATGTTGCTGTTCGACCGTACCATGGGCACCAGTTTCTTCTTGCCTGAAGGGGGCGGGGAACCACTGCTGTGGCAACACATGTTCTGGTTCTTCGGTCACCCAGAAGTCTACATTCTGGTTCTGCCGGCCATGGGGGTCACCTCAGATATCCTCTCGACATTCTCTCGTAAGCCCATCTTTGGTTATCGGGCAATGGCGTTTTCCATGATCGCGCTCGCTTTCTTGTCCTGGATCGTGTGGGGTCACCACATGTTCATGAGCGGGATGAACCCGGCGCTCGGTACCGCCTTCATGCTTTCTACGATGGTGATCGCCGTGCCATCAGCCATCAAGACTTTCAACTGGCTCGGCACTTTGTGGGGAGGAAACATCCGCTTCACCAGCCCGATGCTTTTTGCGCTCGGCTTCGTCTCAAACTTCGTCATCGGCGGCCTGAGCGGCATCTATATGGCTTCGACCCCAGTGGACATCTTCATTCATGATACCTACTTCATCGTGGCGCATTTCCACTATGTCGTGGCCGGGATCATTTTTGGTATGTTCGCCGCGATTTATTATTGGTTCCCCAAGATGTTCGGCCGTATGATGAACGAGACTCTCGGAAAGATCCACTTCGCCCTGACGTATATCTTTTTCAACGGCGCTTTCTTCCCCATGCACTTTCTGGGTGTAGCCGGCCATATGCGCCGTATTTATAATCCCATGCAGTACGAATTCCTCCAGCACATGCAGTGGTGGAACGTTTTCATCACGATGAGCGCGTATTGTCTCTTTGTCTCCCAGTTCACTTTCATCTTCAATTTCTTCTGGAGCTTGTTCGCCGGCAAGAAGGCCGAACGCAATCCGTGGCAAGCTAATACTTTGGAGTGGACTGCGCCGTCTCCTCCGGGACACGGCAACTTCGACGCTCTGCCCACGGTCTACCGTGGGCCGTACGAGTACAGCTCACCCTTGGTTAAAGAGGACTGGCTGCCTCAAGACCGCCGACTTGGCCCCGAAGCTGCGGTTGCAGGTCATCACTAGGCATCATGGCAGACTCTACTCATCGGTCAGCACCGCCAGACTCTCCCCGGTCCCACCGTCTAGCGCTGTTGACCGCGGTTGCTACCTTTCCGCTACTTTTTGTTGGCGGTTTGGTAACAAGCACAGGAGCGGGATTGGCCGTTCCCGACTGGCCTACGACCTTTGGGTACAATATGTTCCTGTACCCCTGGTCGAAAATGGTCGGCGGAATTTTCTACGAACATAGTCACCGCTTACTCGGGTCGGCGGTCGGTTTCCTCACGATTCTGCTGGCAGCGACGCTCTGATACAAAGAATCCCGGCAGTGGTTGCGCTGGCTCGGCATCGTCGCGCTTGGGGCCGTGATAGCTC
>JACQEL010000011.1 GCA_016200595.1 Deltaproteobacteria bacterium | reverse complement strand
GATTATCTAGCATGTAGGTGAAGTTCGCCGTGAGGCCGGTCTGCGTGAGCCCCATGTGGAAACAGTTGGGAAACCCGTGGCTCAGGAAACCGTGGTAGGTGCGCATCCCTTTTGCCCAGGCGTCGGAGAGAGACACACCGTTACGGCCGTATATCCCGAACTCGGCCCGCCGCGTGTACGCGGTCCCCACCTCGAACCCCGTCGCGAAGATCAGGCAGTCCACTTCGTACTCAACCCCATCCACCACTACTCCGTGCTCGGTCACGCGATCGACCCCCTTCCCCTTCGTGTCCACGAGCTTGACGTTCGGCCGGTTGAAGGTGGGGAGGTACTCGTCGTTGAAGGTTGGACGCTTGCACCATTGCCCGAACCACGGCTTGAGCGCTTCAGCCGTCGCCGGGTCGCTCACCGTCGAAGACACGCGCCCGCGAATCTCGTTCATCTTCTGAAAGTCGGCGATCTCCGCCAAGAGCGCCTTTTCTTCGCCGGAGAGATCCGAGCTTTTGCTGTTGAGCAGATCGCCGAGCTTCTTGAGCGGGCTTGTCCACTTGTCGCCGACCTCATCTCCCTCGACCCGCACCCCGTCCAAAAGGGCGGTGAAGTTGCGGTTGCGATAGGTCTGCCAGCCGGGCTTGAGCGTCTTCGCCCATTCCGGGTTGGTGGGCGTGTTGTTGCGTTCGTCCACGGAGGACGGCGTGCGCTGAAATACATAGAGCTGCTGCGCATGCTCACCGAGATGTGGGATGCACTGGATCGCCGTAGCTCCTGTCCCAATGATGCCCACGCGCTTGTCATGGAGTTTGTGTAACCCCCCGGTGGTATCACCACCAGTGTAATTGTAGTCCCAGCGACTGGTGTGGAAGGTATGCCCTGTGAACGTCTCGATCCCTGGAATCCCAGGCAACTTGGGCTTGTTCAGTGGCCCACTCGACATGATCATAAAGCGCGTCTTGAACACATCGCCGCGATCGGTGGTGACTGTCCAGCGTCCGGCTTCCTCATCCCAGCGGGCCTCCTTGACTTTCGTCTGGAAGCAGGCCCGTTCGTAAAGATTGAAGTGCTTGCCGATCCGTTGAGCGTGAGCAAAGATCTCCGGGGCAAAAGAGTAGCGTTCCTTCGGGATGTAGCCGAGCTCTTCGAGCAGGGGCAGATAGAGATAACCTTCGACGTCACATTGAGCGCCGGGATAGCGGTTCCAGTACCAGGTCCCACCAAAGTCCCCTGCTTTCTCGATGATACGAAAGGCCGTGATCCCGACCTCTTGCAGCCGAGCCGCCGCCAACATGCCGCCAAAGCCTCCGCCGATGATCACCACATCGAGTTCTTCGTGCAACGCGGGACGCGTGAAGCCCGGCTCGACGTAGGGGTCCGCATTGTAGTGCGCGTACTGGCCGGTGATTTCCTGATATTGGCTGTTTGCGTCTGCGCGCAGACGTTTCGCGCGCTCGGCAGCGTACTTCTGGATTGGGAAACCGTTTGACTCATCGTGTCAGTCCTCCTTAACAGAAAAGATTAAATTTGGCGCATTGGTACAATTTTTTCAAGATGAGGAGTTAAAAAAGAGGATTACCTGCTTCGACAAGCTCAGCACGAACGGGAAATGCTTGACGATTTCTCCACCGCCCCTGTTCGCCCTGAGTCCGTCGAAGAGGGCTTTTTGCGAGATTCTTGGGCGGATTACCAGATTGAGCGAACCAACTCAGTATCGAGATAGGCTGTCCCTCGGATGATCCTGCCGTTTTCGATCTGCACGACATAGCAGTAGCTATTATTATATGGTCGGCCGCTTTTGGTGGTTCCTTTTCCTACCCACTGAATGACAACGGTGTCTCCCTCGGCGATCAGATTCATAACTGTCGGTGTAGGAGGTCCGGCGAGCTTCGCCCGCTGGGGTTTGAGCGCGTCCTCGACTAACCGTTGCCGGCCCACGTAGGTCCCCGAAATCGGACAGTTTCCTATCACGGTCCAGCTGGCATTTTCAGCCAACAGGTTGAAGAAGGCCATGCCGTCGCCGTTTGCCCAGGCCACGAAGGCTTCCTCAATGAGTTTTTTGTTCTCAGCCGTGCTCATCGGTTTCTCCTTGGCTGCTCTCACGCCGCGAACCGCAACGGTAGGGTCTGCACGCCACGGACGATGACCGAGGCAATCTGCGGCAAATGTTCCTTCGTGCAGCGAAACGGCGGACAGTCGAACAACAGGGCTTCCAAGGCAATCCGGCCTTCCAGACGCGCTAAGGGCGCGCCCAAGCAATAGTGGATGCCATAGCCAAACGCCACATGGTCTTGAGGATTGCGCGTCACGTCAAAGCGATCCGCTTCAGGAAACTTGCGTTCATCACGGTTGGCGGCGCCTAAGAGTAAAAAGACCGTCGCGCCGGCGGGAAGCTTGCCACCTGCCAGTTCGACCTCGTGCGCGGTCTGGCGAGGGATGAGTTGGACCGGAGAATCGTAACGCAATATCTCTTCCACTAACGAGGGGACGAGCGCACGCTCGGCCCGCACTTTCGCGAGCTCGGCTGGATGGCTCAGTAAGTTTCGCACCGCGTTACCAATCAAGTTGGTCGTGGTTTCGTTTCCAGCCAGCAGCAGGAGGACCGCCAAGGCCAGAATCTCAGCAGCGGAGAGGACGTCACGCTCTTCTTCGGCGCGAACCAAGGCCGTAATTACATCCTCTCCAGGGTCGGTGCGGCGCCGCTCGATCAACCGCTCGAAGTAGACGCGCAACGCGGAACCACTTTGTCGCACGCGCTCCCGGACGGCTTCATCGGTCGGGCGGCTGGTGCCTAAAACGACATCGTCTGACCAGCGCTTAAAATCAGTGAGGCGTTCAGCTTCGACCCCGAGCATTTCTGCAATCACGGTCGTCGGCAGTGGCCCTGACAACGTTAAGACCAAATCGCCCTCAGTCTGGCTTCTCAGGGATGAAATTAACTGCCGCGTTATCTCTTGCACGCGCGGTTCGAGATTCCGAATCAGGCGGGGGAGAAACCCTTTATTCACCAATTTGCGCAGCCGCGTATGATCCGGTGGATTCAAATCGAGGAGCCACGGGACCTCGGGGGTGGGGTTGAGATCTCCCAGAGTCTGGGTAGTAAACCCGGAAGACGGGAAAATCTGTGGATTGCGCAGGGCGAAGTCTACATCGGCATAACGACTGAGCGCCCAAGCTTGCAGAGGTTCGATCCAGTACACTGGGGCCTGCTCACGCAAGTAGGCGTAATACGGATACGGGTTTTCTATCACTTCGGGTGCGAGTGGGTTGTAGTCCATCTGAACGATCCTCATTTACGCTTAAATTTCCGTTATTGTCCTAAGTGGATGCCAAAAAGTCTGTTGACAAGCCGTGCACAGGCTAGAAGCCTGTGCTACCAGCAACAGAGCCTTTTCCAAGGGTGGCGCAGCCATCTTGGCTGCGCTGGCACGTCAGTTGTGTCAAAGAACTGTTTAGAACCTGCTTAGTCGCGGTTGCCGCTCTCGACGGTTGGCGAACTGGCTCAACTCGGGCTTGGCGGGATGCCACTGCGGCTTAAAGTTTTCGAGAAACGCAAACTGCACCCTACGGACCAAAACCCCCTGGGCGGTTTTCTTTTCACTCATCCCCGCAAAACCCTCCTTTTAAGAGTAATGGAAAATGTTGTATAGCAAAAAGGTTGCATTATGCAAGCTTTAGAAAAATTTACCTATGGGTCGAATTGCGGGTGCATGCCATTTCTGCTGCAGAGAGCCCGGTAGACCTCGCTGAGATTTGTCGGAAGCAATGAAAGGATTGACCGCATGGCAGACACTAGACAGCCCGTTGAGGAAGATCTCGCCGCCGCCTTAATGAGTCTTTTCCTGCCGATTCATTATCGCATCGGGATCGGGTTCGAGGAGACACTCCGCTGCGGTCAGCTCTCTCGTAAACAGGTCGCCATCTTATGGCTCATGCGGGCCGAAGGCGGACCGGAAGGCGGCATGCGCCGCAAAGATATCGAGCGGCTACTCGCGTCCTGGTTTGAAACGAGCAGTTCGACCATTACTCGTTCCCTGGCTGCGCTGGCACGCCCGCCGCTCAAACTTGTGCGCGTGCGTGAAGATCCAGATTCCGGTCGTGAGAAGCGTGTGGTCCTGACACCGAAAGGTGAGCAGTTCCTAGTCGGCATGACCGCTGAGGGGAGGACGTTTGCCCAGAAGTTATTGGACGGCATGCCGCGACAGGAAATCCGCGAGATGGTACGCCTCATGCAGAAAGCGGTGGGAGTCCTTGAACGGGAAGGAGCGGAAAGAAACTCCTCCACATTCAATAATGCCAACCGGAAGTCGGCCAAGTCTCCACGGGGTACTCCTCCCCGGCAAGTTGCCTCTGTCCCCTACCGCAAGAAAGAATCGCGGCTGAACTCTCACCTGCCTGTGAGTTCTTGAGGATAGAGCCGCCCGTAGCGCTTCACCGTGGCGCTCACGCATCAATCGCGCGCTCCCACGCAGTAGAGGACAATTGCCGTGCGCGTGGGAGTTGTGTATAGCCGAAGGACACTACGACGCACGTTTGGAGGGGAATGTCTATGCAAGGATTGGAAGGGGTG
>JACQEL010000474.1 GCA_016200595.1 Deltaproteobacteria bacterium | reverse complement strand
GTGCGTTTCAGAGTTGAGCCGCAAGAAGTGACGGTGGAGGTCGAAGATGACGGGCAGGCGTTCAACCCGCTGGAGGTGCCGGTTCCTGATGTGACGCGGTCCTTGAAGGAAAGGGCTGTGGGAGGACTGGGAATCCACCTCGTGCAAAAACTGATGGACGGTCTCTGGTATAAAAGGCAGGGGAATAAAAATCTCTTGATCATGAGAAAGAAGATGGAGGAGCTTTAGGTCATGGAAGTTAGCGAAGAGAAAAAAGGCGATGTTCTCATTGTGGGGGTATCGGGGAAACTCGAGGTTACAAATTCGAGAGCGTTTGAAGAGAGAATATTGGCGGTCATAGACGCCGGAGAGCGACAACTCGTCGTGGATCTCTCGCGGCTCGATTACGTGAGCAGTGCGGGCTTGCGGGTTTTTGTCACCGCGGCAAAGCTGCTCAATAGTGCGAACGGAAAGATTGTCTTTTGTTCGCTTAAAGAGCCAGTACGAGAGGTGTTCGACATAGCCGGCTTTTTCTCTATTTTTTCCGTTTACGACTCACAGGACGAGGCGGTTAAGAGCCTTTAGTTGCTTTCTGATAAGCAGGCCCGGTAACAGCCTCGTTACGCGTTCAAGGAAGGGGCTGCGAGTTGGAGGAGTACTCTACATGACGCTCAGAACTGTCTTCGGCAGGCGGCTTCCCAGCCTTGAGGCATACCGGCCAGCTTGGATTCTGACCCTCGGTTCGCTGCTCATCACGACCGTTCTCTGGTCCGCCGCCCGATTCCGCGGCGTGGCTCCGCCTGACCTGTGGCCCTGGCGTGCGTGTTCTCAGCTCTCCGTACTCTGGTCGGTTACTCTCATGGCGGTCGCCATGCTGGCGATTGTCCGTGCCCATGCCCTAGAGCCGGTTTTTGGCGGTCTTGATCGGGCAGTGCGTTTCCATAAAGTCCTGGGACCATCAGCAATCCTTCTCTTGATCGCCCACGTCATCTTCGTGGCTCTTGCGGCGTTTCAGAACGGCACTGCCATTGGCGACGTGTTCATTCCCTTTTGGTCGCAATCGGCGCGTTCACTCGATATTCTTGCTTTCTATCTGCTTTTGCTGCTTGGCGGTCTTGCCTATGATCACCGCATGAGCTATGAGCGCTGGCTGGCTGTCCACCGGCTGCTCGGTCTCGTCTTTCTCGGCGGTACCGTGCACGCCGCCATCGAGCCCGGAACGATTGCCGACTTCGAGCCGTTGCGGACGTGGATGGTAATTCTCATGCTGGCCGGTGGAGCCGCATGGTTCTATCGGGTACTCTTGTTCAACCGGCTTGGGCCACACTATCGCTACCGTCTACAAACGGTTGTTCCCCGGGGCAGTAATACCATCGATCTGGTGATGCGCCCGGTCGACCGGCGCATGATGTACGAGCCCGGTACGTTTGTCTTTCTGCGCGTCCCCGGTATGGAAGGGCAGCAGAAAGAACTGCATCCCTTTTCCCTCTCCTCGTCACCGGTAGACCGGGATTTGCGCTTGTCGATCCGCACAGTCGGAGATTTCACGCGCCGGTTAGCCGCGCTCACGCCTCGGACAGACCTGGAAGTGTATGGTCCGTTCGGTGGATTCACCCCCCTTCACTACGCTCCGTTCCGCCGGCTTGTCTGCATCGGCGCGGGCATCGGTATCACGCCGTTCCTCGGCATGCTCGCTTTTGAACTTAGTAATCACGATTTCCGGCGGATCTGGCTCTACTACGTTGTGCGCAACGATCAGGAGGCGGTCTATGACACGGAGATTCGCGAGACTTATTTGGCGGCGGAGTCGTATATCGACTATGTGCTGTGGCCAACGGCACATCGTGGGAAGATCACCGCTGCTCAGGTCGCCTCTGAGATCGCGCCCTTGGAAGGCTATGCCGTGATGCTCTGCGGCCAAGTCAGCTTCATTGCGGACCTCGCCGGACAATTTCGGGCGCTGGGCGTACCGCGTGACCGGATCATCATCGAAGAATTTGCCTTCCGCGTTACTGGCCGAACTGGAAGGTCGGTACCTTGATGATTCCTAGCTTTGTGTCGGACCGTTGAAAATCTTCGCTTGGGATATCAGGACGCCAAGACGAGATGAAGGAGGATGAACCATGAAGTGGTGGTATATTCTCCCCGTCTTTCTGCTCTGCCTGGTAGCTATTGGGCTCTGGCAGCGCCTCCAGAGAGCGGAACAACCAGCCCCAGAGTCGGTTGCACCAGTAGTGGTCAATCCCGTGAACGAACCGATACAGGCCATTCCTCTGCAGATCGCGTTGAACGAAACAAAGGTGAAACTGGGCGAGAAACTCTTTCATGACCCACGGCTGTCGCATGATAACAGCGTTGCTTGCGCCAGTTGTCACAACCTGCAGACCGGGGGCACGGATCACCGGCAGCGTCCCATCGGCATTAACGGCGCGGAGGGGTTTGTCAATGCCCCGACGGTATTTAACAGCGGCTTCAATTTTCGGCAGTTTTGGGATGGGCGCGCCGAGACCCTGGAAGACCAGATCAACGGGCCAATCCAGGCCCCACACGAACTGGGCTCCAATTGGCAAGAGGTCACGGCCAAGCTCACCGCCGTCCCTGACTACGTGGCAGAGTTTGCAGCCCTGTACCCTGATGGCATACAACCCCACACCATTCGGGATGCGATCGCCACGTTTGAGCGCTCACTCTATACCTCCAATGCCCGCTTCGATCAGTTTCTGCGCGGCGATGGTGAGGTCCTCACCGAAGCCGAAAAAGCCGGCTATCACCTCTTCAAGACCTACGGGTGTATTCGCTGTCACCAGGGCGTCAACATCGGTGGGAATATGTTCCAGACCTTCGGCATCATGGGCAATTATTTTGCCGATCGTGGCACCGAGACGCAGGCTGACATGGGCCGCTTCAACGTCACCGGCGATGCGCAGGATCGGCACGTCTTCAAGGTGCCCAGTTTACGCAATGTTGCCCTGACGCTCCCGTACTTTCACGATGGCTCGGCAGCACGATTGGAAGACGCCGTGACCATTATGGGCACCTATCAGTTGGGCCGCAGACTTGCCCCCAACGAGGTCGATCTGATCGTCCAATTCCTGCGGACGCTTACCGGGACGTATAAAGGAAAACCATTATGAGCGCCGCCCGCATGCGCTACAGTATGATCATCTCAGGCGTGGTGCTCATCCTCACCTTGCTATTTGTGAAAAGCCGGGTGGTAGACTTCACCGCCCACGAGCGGTTTACCAGGGATCTGCGTCGGCTCCAGGAGGTCGATACCACCCTCAATCAGGATATCCTGAAAGTCAGGGACGGGCTGTTGACCTACTATGATACTCTGGTCACCGCGTCCGCCGAGTTGAACGGACTGTATCACCACATCCGCAGGAGTATACCGTCCTTCATTGGTGCCCAGGGACAGCAAGACATCACGCGGCTCCTTGATGCCTACGCAGAGGTGCTTGCGTCCAAAGCACGCGCTCTCGAACGTTTCAAGTCCGACAATGCGATCCTCAAGAATTCCTTGCAGTATTTTCCCCTCGTGGCCACCGAGGTGGCAGAGGAAGCTGGGGGACACCTCCTGGAGCAGGGGCCGGTAACCGAGTTGAAGAATCTGCTGCGCGATCTCTTGGTGTACACCCTCCTCGTGCGTGAGGATCTGACACTGCAGCTCCAGGCACGCATTGACAGTCTGTCCCACAACCGAGACGCATTTGCCTCTGCTGTGGAACGTTCCAAGCTCGACACTGTCCTGGCGCATGCGCAGACCATTCTCACCTATGCGCCCCGAGTCAATAGTCTGATCGCAGAGCTGCTCGCCCTGCCGCTGGCACAACGGAGTGCCGCACTCCACATGGCATACAATCGCCACTATGAACGCGCCTTGCGAACTGCCGATAACTATCGGCTCGTGCTTTACCTGTTGTCTGTCGCGTTGCTCAGTTACATCGCCTACATCATCGTCCGACTCAGGCAGGCTACTCAGGCCCTCAACACGGCCAACGAGCACCTCGAAGAACGCGTCCGAGAGCGCACTGCAGCCTTGCAAAAGACGACCGAACAGCTCGATCAGCGCAACCAGATGTTAGTCGAGCAGCAACAACGTCTACGCGCGGAGTTGGCTGATGCCGCGGCGTATGTGACGTCGCGCCTGCCACTGCCTTTGACCGGAGACGTGAAGACGGCATGGCAGTATATTCCCTCGGAACAGTTAGGCGGAGATGCGTTTGGCTATCATTGGCTGGATGAGGACCATCTGGCCATGTATCTGTTGGATGTCTGCGGTCATGGCGTCAGAGCCGCCCTGTTGTCGCTCTCGATCGCGAATGTGCTGCGCTCGCAAAGTCTACCGGGGACCAATTTCTACGAGCCGGCGGCGGTATTACAGGCGCTCAACAACACCTTCCCGATGGAACAACATTACAATATGTTCTTTACTATGTGGTATGGCATATATGACAAAAGACACCGCCGTATCGTCTAGCTGCCGCTCGGCTGCATGTCGGAAATAACCTTTCAGCAGGCCGTGTGTTCCCTGGAAGTCGACAGTATCCTCTATATCTTCAGCGATGGGGTGTATGAAATCCCCAAACCCGACGGAACGGTATTGACCTTCGCAGAGTTTGTAAAGGTCCTCACGCGCCCCATACCACCAAAGCACGCTGACATAGACCATATCGTGCACACGATGCAAGTCCTGGGCGATTCGGAGACTTTTGCCGATGATTTTTCTATACTCCGGGTCACGTTTGCGTGAAGGGTTGACGTTGAGGAGGCAGCCCCCCTCTACTTTCCTCGTTGTCCACGATAATGAAGACGCAGTCTACGACTCGGAAATTGGTGAGAGTGATTTGAGTGCTGGACATGATTAACTGGTGCATTGAGAACCCGCTCGAAGGGGAAAAACTGACGGAGAACGATCCGAAGATGAAAGCGCTGGAAGCGTACATCTTAGACCAGCGCAAGGGAGTGGCGCTCGCCGCGGGCAAACACTGAAGCGCTGATATCGACTCTGCAACCTAGGAATCCATAGATGTCACGCGTAGAAGATATTCTCACTTTCTGGTTCGACGAGCCGCAGGATACCCAAGCGTACTGCGAGGAACGACGCCAACTGTGGTTTGGTCGCGACCCGCAGTTCGACCAGGACATTCGCGATCGCTTCATCGATGACTATCAGTTGGCCGCAGAACGCCAGCTGATGGACTGGCAAGAAGCGCCCCGATCGGCTTTAGCACTGCTTATCCTGCTCGACCAATTCCCGCGAAATATGTTCCGTGAAGATCCACGCGCCTTTGCTACCGACCCGCTCGCGCGTGAGGTGGCCACCTTATTGGTACAGACCGGCACTGATCGGCAACTGCTGCCAGTCGAACGTATGTTCGTCTACTTGCCGTTCATGCACAGCGAGAGTCTCGCTCACCAGCAAGAGTCAGTCGCCCTGTTTCAACAGCTTGCTCAAGAACGCAGCTATCTCGATTCCTCATCGTATGCTCTCAGGCATCAGGCGATTATTGAGCGCTTCGGCCGCTTTCCCCACCGCAATGCCAGCCTTGGTCGCCCTTCAACGGTAGAAGAGCACGCATTTCTCCAACAGCCGGAATCCTCAGTTTAACGGGTAAAAAAGTTTCGCGCCCACAGGCTGCGGGGCGTGCTTGCCTCTCACGGTAATGGACGGTACTGTCACGCTCGCCCCGGGAATGCTGAACGCTGTTGGGGGATTTCAAGGAGAGAAAAGGAGGAATCTATGCGTCGTTTTCTGGTTTCACTGATCACTATTACCGCTCTCGGCCTACCGGCGTTCAGCCAAGGGGAGACCTGGAACATCGATCCGGCTCACACCAGCGCCCAGTTCGCCGTTCGTCATCTGATGGTCTCCACAGTACGAGGCGAGTTTGGCAAAGTTGATGGAGCGGTCAATCTCGACGATCAAAATCCGACCAAATCCTCGGTCGAAGCTACTATTGAGGTTGCCTCGATTAACACCCGGGTGGCTAAACGTGATGATCATCTCAAGAGCCCTGATTTTTTCGATGTTGCCAAGTATCCGACTATCACCTTTAAGTCGAAGAGGATCGAAGCCGCAGGAGAAGGGAAATTCAAAGTGATCGGCGACCTGACCCTGCACGGCGTGACGAAAGAAGTCGTCCTGAATGTTGAAGGATCGCCAAAGCCGCTCAAAGATCCGTCCGGCAATCTGCGCATGGGCGGGGTCGCAACGACCAAGCTCAATCGCAAAGACTTCGGTTTGATCTGGAACAAAGCCCTGGAAACCGGCGGTGTAGTAGTCGGCGACGACGTTGATATCACGATCGACGTGGAATTAACCAGAAAACCTGAGGCTGCCGAGGCTGGTGCTAACACTGAGGTGGCATCCGCTTTCACCCGGAAACCTCTGCCCATTCCCACTGGCAGCTCAAAGTAAGCGCGACCCCAGGCCGCCGTTGTGCGGCCCCTATTTTTGCGAACGCGGGCGCCCTGCCCGCTGTGGGGCACGCCGAGCTTGAT
>JACQEL010000473.1 GCA_016200595.1 Deltaproteobacteria bacterium | reverse complement strand
CGAGGATGGCTTCTTCTACGACGTGCTACATATGGCAAATGGCCAGCGCTTCCCCTTGAAAGTACGCTCGATGGTTGGTCTCATTCCCCTCTTTGCCGTCGAGACACTTGAGTCAGAGATTGTCGATAAACTGCCCGGCTTCAAGCGGCGCCTGCAGTGGTTTATCGAAAACCGGCCAGAGCTGAGCGAGCATCTGGAAACAGAGACGACTCCAGACGCAACCGTGCGTCGCTTTCTGGCGCTGGTCAACCGTGATCGGCTGCGGCTGGTGTTACGTTACATGCTGGACGAGCAAGAGTTCCTCTCGCCGTACGGGATCCGTGCGCTCTCGCGCTTCCATCGTGATCACCCCTATACGCTTGCGGTCAATGGGACAGAGCATCGGGTCAGTTATGAACCGGCTGAGTCCAGCACTGGCCTGTTCGGGGGCAACTCGAACTGGCGTGGGCCAGTCTGGTTTCCGGTCAACTACTTGCTTATCGAATCACTACAGAAGTTTCACCACTACTTAGGTGACAGTTACAAGGTAGAATGCCCGACCGGCTCAGGGCAGATGCTCAACTTATGGGAAGTCGCGGCCGAGCTCTCTCACCGCCTGTCGCGGATTTTCCTGCGTGATGCTGAGAACCGGCGGCCCGTCTACGGCGGCACGGAGAAGTTTCAACACGATCCGCATTGGCAGGATCTGATCCTTTTCTATGAATATTTTCATGGCGACAACGGCGCCGGTATCGGCGCCAGCCACCAAACCGGCTGGACCGGCCTGGTCGCAAAGCTGTTGCAACAGAGCGGAGAGTAGGCAGTTGTTAGAAGAGAAGTTGTCAGTTGCCAGTTAGAGAGTAGACAGTTGTCAGAGGAGAAGTTGTCAGTTGCCAGTTATCGGTAAGAGAGTTATCAATGCCCAGTTGTCAGTGAGGACAAGATATGGGGCCCTCGTATAAGGATCTCATAGCCTGGCAGAAAGCGATGGAACTGGTAACGGAGGTTTATCGGGCAACTGAGAAGTTTCCGAGGGAAGAAATTTATGGATTGACTAGTCAGCTTCGGCGAGCAGCTATTTCAGTTCCCTGCAATATTGCAGAAGGTCAGGGACGTTTGACGAGAGGAGAATTCCAGCAATTCCTTGGTTATGCAAGAGGTTCTCTCTTGGAGATGGAAACTCAGATGCTGATCGCCAGCAATCTTGGCTACCTACATGAGCAGCAGGTAAATAGGTTGCTCGAACTTTCCGCCGAGGTTGGACGTATCCTTAACGGCCTTCTGGCCTCAGTCAAATAACTGACAACTGGCTGCCAACTCCTGATTAACTGCCAACTGCTTACTGGCAACTGACAACTGAGGGGTGGATGGAGAGTCGGGTGTGAATCTCTTCTTCGATCTTGATGGGACACTGACGGACCCTCGCGAGGGGATAGTCCGCAGTCTCCAGCATGCGCTTGTTACTTTGGGTTACTCACCTCCCGACGCTGCCGGTCTCGAACAGTTCATCGGTCCACCTTTAGCAGAATCGTTCCGGGTTCTACTTAGCACCTTAGATGAAGCGCAGATCCAGGCAGCGGTCGCCGCCTATCGTGGTCGCTTCTCCGAGCGCGGGCTCTTCGAGAATCGACTGTATCCGGATGTGCCGAGCGGACTCAATTCTCTGCAGACAGCAGGGCACCGATTGTGGGTTGTGACCTCGAAGCCTGAAGTTTATGCTCAGCGTATCGTCGCGCATTTCGGATTGAGCTGCTATTTTCACCAGGTATACGGTTCAGAACTCAGTGGAGAACGGGCTAATAAGGCAGAGCTTATTCGTTACGTCCTCGAACAAGAAAAGCTCTCGGGGCACGATGTGCTCATGATCGGGGACCGCAAGCATGACATTCTCGGAGCACGAGCGAACCGGATGCGTGCGGTTGGTGTCGCTTGGGGGTACGGCTCGCTGGCCGAGTTAGCGTCGGCGAACCCACACGCAATTGTGAACTCCATGGCGGAGTTGATTGAGTACGTGCGCGGCACGGCTCGCCCTTGAAGACCCAGGCCATTATAGCGCTTTGCACTTGCATGCATCCTGGGAGCGTGCCCATCTTGGGTGCTTTTCAGGCGGGCGGGACGCCCGCGCTCCCAGCGGAGCAGGACACAGCCAACTGAAAGCCGCTATAAGTTGTCCTTACCTTGTCTGATCCAAGCTACGACCGTAAGGGAGCAGCCACGTGGCCGCTGGCTGACACGCACGGCTCAGTACAAGGAATGTAAATCTGTATCGGTAGGAGGCTTTCCATGAGTGAGACTCCAATGGAGCGATTCTCGGCCAAAGCGACCAGTTCATCATTCGTCACTCCCAGCCAGACGTCGGCCTTCAGCCACAGCCCAGAAGTTCTCCCGCAGGATGAATATAATGCCACCCTCATTGCCAACGTCCATCCCGCCGAGTGGGAGAATCCAGAACCGGCGTCCCGCTATAATCTGGTTGTTATCGGCGCTGGGACTGCCGGTTTGGTGACGGCGGCCGGAGCTGTAGGTCTGGGGGCGAAAGTCGCCCTCGTCGAGCGTCATCTGATGGGCGGTGACTGCCTGAATGTCGGGTGTGTCCCGTCGAAGTGCATCATCCGCTCCTCGCGTGTTCTCGGTGATCTCGCCACTGCCGCTCACTTCGGAGTGCGTGTGCCTGCTGGCACTGAGGTGGATTTCCCTGCAGTTATGGCGCGGATGCGACGTCTGCGTGCCCGCATGAGTCACCATGATTCGGCCCGTCGTTTTCACGAACAGTTAGGGGTTGACGTTTTTCTCGGTGAAGGTCACTTTGCTGGTCCGGATGTCGTCGAGGTTGGTGGTAAAACCCTCCACTTCAGACGGGCGATAATTGCGACGGGTGCTCGGGCAGTGCATCCGCCGATCCCGGGTCTGGCCGAGGCTGGGTTTCTCACGAACGAGACGGTCTTCTCTCTCACCGAACAACCGCAGCGACTCGCGGTCATTGGCGGCGGCCCCCTCGGTTGCGAACTCGCACAAGCGTTTCAGCGGTTGGGTAGCAAGGTCACTATTGTCGAGATGGAACGGCAATTTCTCCCGCGGGAAGATCCCCAAGCTGCGGCTGTGCTCTTGGCTGCATTTCAGCAGGAAGGGCTCAGCGTAAAGCTCAATACGACGCTTAAAAAAGTGACTTCCTCTGGTAAGGACAAATACCTCCACCTGGACAGTGGCGGCAACGAAGAGATCCTGGCCGTTGATGCGATTCTTGTCGGAGTCGGACGGGCAGCGAATGTCGAGGGTCTGAACCTGGAAGCGGTTGGGGTAACCTACGACAAGAAAAGAGGCGTGGTGGTGAATGAGCGCTTGCAGACGACTAACCCACGTATCTATGCGGCTGGCGACATTTGCTTGGATTACAAATTCACTCACGCCGCTGACGCTGCCGCTCGGGTGGTCATTCAGAACGCTTTGTTCTTCGGACGCAAAAAATTGAGTACCTTGACCATACCCTGGTGTACGTACACCGATCCGGAAATCGCGCATGTCGGTATGTACGAACACGAGGCCGAGAAACAGGGGAGTGATGTCACCACGTTCACTATTCCCAGGCGAGAGGTGGACCGAGCTATCGCTGACGGTGAAGAAGAAGGATTCGTCAAAATCCACGTTAAAAAAGGAACGGATCAGATCCTGGGTGCGACTATCGTTGCCCGCCACGCCGGCGAGATGCTGAATGAGCTGACATTGGCGATGACCGCTAAAATCGGCTTGGGGACACTCTCCGCCGTTATCCATCCCTACCCAACCCAGGCCGAAGCGATCCGCAAAGCAGCAGATGCCTACAATCGCACCCGCTTGACGCCGTTGGTGAAGAAGCTATTCAACTCATGGCTGACGTGGACCCGTTAGCGCGTTTGCTCGGAAGCCGGTACTGCAACTATTCTAAATCGAACCACAGGAGATTGGCACAGAGCCGCACTTTCTGAGCGAAGCCACGCCCGTTTGCTCTGAGCGTAGCCGCGGTAGCGGCGAAGTCGAAGAGCGCGCTCCTCGCGGGCGTCCGGGCCTTCGACTTCGCTGCGCTACGCTCAGGCCGAACGGGAACAGGAATACCAGCAAGTGAGGAAGTGTATGAATGTCGTGTGGTTCGATTTAGTTCGGGCGCTCGCCCCTGGCCCAACTCAGGGTACCACAGGGCTGGCTAAGAGGAGTGAGGGCGTGCGATTTGTCCTGTTCCCCCATGGTCCCTGTCGCCACAAAGCCATTGGCGCAACGAGGTGAAAGATGCGTGTTGTCATTGGGGCTGACCATGCGGGGTTCGAGCTGAAAGGAAAGCTAGGGGCATATCTGCAGTTGTTAGGACATTACGTGCATGACGTTGGCACTTACAGCACAGCCGCCGCTGATTATCCTGATTACGCCGAGGCGGTAGGGGTGGTGGTGCGCGCCGGTCAGGCTGACCGTGGGATTGTGATTTGCGGCAGCGGTGTGGGGACCTCGATCGCCATTAACAAGTTACCCGGCATCCGGGCCGGATTGTGTCACGATACTTACTCAGCCCACCAGGGCGTAGAGCACGACGATATGAACGTGCTCGTGCTTGGCGCACGTATTATCGGCCCAGAACTTGCCCAAGAACTCGTTCGCACTTTTCTCGCGGCGGTCTTCTCAAACGAAGACCGCCACTGCCGCCGGCTCGCGAAAGTGAGGGCCCTGGAAGCTCGCTATGGGGGTTCCCTCCTCGACTCGTAGATTTACACCTCTTATAGCAGTTTCTTTCTCATACCCAGGCTCTGCCTGGGTATGCCATGCGATTGCGGCTCTGCCGCACCTGGGGGTTGCGGTCCCAGGCCGAGCCTGGGTATGAGGCCGTCAACTATGGTGCTTGACGAAATATTAGGTGTCTTCTGCCAGCACGATTTGCGACAACCGCAAGACTTCTCCCACTGACCACGCCTGGAAGGGGCAGCCGCGTGGTGTGTGCGGGGGGTCTCCGTCAGCAATTTCTGAGATATGCCCCAGTCCGGCCTCGTCGAGGTGCCGCAGCAATGGGTCCAGAAAGCGGGCACGTGCTTCCTGTTTGGCTGCGCGGGAGTTGTCCCGTACACGAACCCACGCTTCAACAAAAGGGCCGATCAGCCATGGCCATACCGTGCCTTGATGATAAGCACTGTCACGTTCGCGAACGCCACCGTCATACTGGGCTCTGTATCCCGGTTCGCCGGGCGCTAAAGAACGTAAACCAAGCGGTGTCCACAGGCGCGCTTCAACGGCGGCCACAACACGACGGGCACATGCAGTATCGAGTAAAGAAATTGGTAATCCCCCTGCGGCAAGAATTTGGTTCGGACGGAAGGTCGCGTCAGCGGTCCCAGCTTGATGATCGACGTCCACTACATCATACAGATATCCGCCTGCCTCGTTCCAGAAGCGTGCCTGGAACGCCTCGCGGCCACGGATAAAAATCTCCTGCCAGCGTTCTGCGAAACGGCTGGCGATATGCAGGGCATTGAGCCATAGGGCTTGAATTTCGACCGGCTTGCCGATGCGGGGCGTGACGACCCAGTCTCCGACCTTGGCATCCATCCAGGTTAACTGCACCCCAGGTTCGCCAGCAGCGAGCAAGCCATCCGTGTCAAGATGAATGTGATAGCGCGTCCCTTGCGCATAACCAGAAAGGATCGCTGTAATTGCCTCGCGGAGAGTTTTCTGATCACTTTGTGAGACTTCACCCTTCGCGGCTGTCATCGCCTGCAAGAAGTCATGGACGGCGATGATGTACCAGAGTGAGGCGTCCACTGAGTTGAATTCTGGCGCATCGCCACGGTCGGGGAAACGATTAGGCAGCATCCCTTCGGAGACTGTTCCCGCCCAGGCAAGTAAGATCTCACGGGCTTCGGTTAGTCTGCCGGTTGCCAGGCAGAGGCCGCGTAAGGCGATGAAGGTGTCACGGCCCCAATCCGTAAACCAGGGGTATCCGGCGATGACCGTTTTGCTGTCTCCGCGGCGGACGAGATACGCGTCCGCCGCGCGATGCAGGCGAGAGGGAAACTGCAGACGGCGCTGCCGCTCTGTAGTACGCAAGGTTTGCAAGTATTTTTGCGCCGGCACCTCGATGTGCGAGAGCATGCCAGCATCCTGACCTTCAGCGGTGAGGATCCATACCGCTTCGCCCTGAGACAACTGCCAGCGAAAGCTGCCAGGAGTGGCCAGATCCTCAATATGGTCGAGACCGCGCGCGCGTTCTTGTTGATAGAGAAAATTGCGATACCAGTCCGGCTGATGGGTGTATTCCCCATTGGAGAAGGCGACGATTCTTGGCAGATCAGGGTAGGGCTGCCAGGATACCCGCTCGTTGTCGGCCTGCGCAGCGAAGCAGAAGGTTGGATTCTCATGATGAAGAGCATGATAATCGCGGCCAGAAAGAAACGGCCGCAGCGTCAAGGTCACGCCCTCTTGCGGTTCACCCAGACGCCAGGAGAGGGCAACAACCGCAGCTCTGTGACGGACGAAGAGTTCTTGCTCGATGTGTGTCCCATCCTCTAGGCGGAAGCGCCAGCGCGGCCAGGGATCGGTAGTGAAGGTCTCAAGACGTTGCGCGCCGTCAGGATGTTCCACTTCCGGAGAGTAGAACTGCGAGGAAATGGCAAATCTGCCTGCCGGCGTCTCCACCCAGGCATCAAAGCCGTTCACCAGTACGAAGCGGCCGGTAGGTGGCGTTGTAGCCGTGAGCAGCAGCGCATGGTAGCGCCGTGACCGTCTGCCAGAAACAGTCCCCGAAGCAAACCCGCCCAAGCCATCAGCTTCGATCCATTCGGCTGCAGCGGCGAACCGCCTGCCGTCAACTGTCGCAATATCATTCTTCATACCCGACTTTGATTCCGTAAGCGTTGCCTGGGTTTCACAGCCCTCACCACAAACCTTTATCTCATTTCAAAAGAGGCGGGTAGAAAGGCCGAGGCGTTGGCGCAATCTTGGCCAATCGTGATAAACTCTGTCCACTCGTTCTTCATTACTGTGAAGAGCGGTAGTAGGGTGGGTCGCGACCCACCCTACTTTACTTAGCTTGGAGGAATGAAGCATGCGCGCCCCAAGTATCGTTCTCTACAACAGCCTCGCGCCAGGCTCGCTTGAGAAGACGGTTACCTATGCCCAGATGGCGGAAGAGCGAGGGTTTCGTAGTGTCCTGGTTTCGGAGGCAGGTTCTGACTCACTCGCGCTTGCCCAGCATCTCGCGAGCGTGACCTCGCGGATTCAAGTGGGCACGTGCATCACCAACATCTATCTACGTCCCCCTCTGCTTGCCGCACTGCACGCTATGACGATCGACCGTTTCGCTCCCGAGCGGTTGCTGCTTGGACTCGGGACGAGCTCTGAGGCCTTGAACAAAGTCTATGGACTCGCGATGGAGAAGCCAGCGGTGGCCTTGCGCAACTATATCGAGACAGTTGCCGGCCTCTTTCGCGGAGAGCAGGAGATCCTTGCCCGGATGAAAGGCATGGGAATGGTGGCGCCTCGGGCAGCGCATAAAATTCCCATTTATGTTGGGACGGCATCACAGTTATGCTTGGGCGTAACCGGAGAACTGGCAGATGGCTGCTTTACCTCTCAATGTGCACCGCACGGATTACAGGAAGTTATTGGACATCTCACGAAAGGTGCGCAACGAGCAGGCAGATCAATTACCGATATTTCCCTTGCGCCTTTGGTGCACTGTTGTGTCAATACGGATCGAGATGTGGCGCTCCGCGCAGTCCGGCGCACCCTGGCGGCCTATGGGCAACGCCCGCTCTACACGCGCTTCTTTGCCCGACAGGGATTCGTCAAAGAGGCCGAACAACTCGCAGCAGCTGCGGCAAAGAAAGCTACGGCGGCAGCCGAGGCCGCGGTCTCTGGGGAACTGGCCGAGCAGGTCGCAGCCATGGGAACCGCGCAAGAGTGTCAGAAAAAGGTGGAGGAATTCGAGAAGGCGGGCGCGTCTTTTGTGATTCTCTTTCCGATGGCGGTTGATGGGGACTATGACCGCGGGGTCCGGGCAACCTTAGAGGCGTTTGGCCAGTAGCAAGAGTATATCAGGGGGATCTGCTATGAACTTTGTTTCCACCCCTGCTCTAATTCTTTGAGAATGTCACGAATACTCGTGGCCGCGATCGGTTCATGGGCTTCGGGATCATTAAGTGGATGGCGGTGCCATCCTCGTAGGTTGTCTCGATCGATACCCCACTGACGCTTTTCCCCTTCGATCCATGCGATCGCGAGTGTTTGGGTTTGTTCATTAAAATATACTTCGAGAAAACCCTTTTCCTGCAGGGAAACACGCCCCTTCACTGTAAATGCTTCGGTCTGCAGGTTCATTGATGTAACGAAGTCCAAAAGAGCAAGATTCGAAACGAGTTCTGCGAGAAGAGCTTTTAGTTCCATTGCTCTCGCAAACTTTGGTAGTGAGATTTTAGCGTTTCTAATTGTTCCCACTCCCAAAATGCTTTTTCTACGTCATAAGAGTAGTCATTTTTGGTTTTTTCCCTGAATTCGACGAAGGAGCATCCCCACTTCTCTTCCAAACGACGAATTTCAGCGGAAAGTGCGTCAAGCTTAAGATCAAGGTAGTCCCGGAGCACCTTATGTAAGGCTTCGTCCAAGTCTTGAGAATGTGTAGCTCTTAGGAGTAGATCGCCCACCTGCGGTGATAGGGTCAGCATAGCTAGCAAGCCTTATTATAGAGTTTTTCTCTTGAACCTTTTCCTATTAAAATGTGCGCTAGACGTAAATAGAGCATCACGGGCAGCTTGCCACCCGTGCCCCACGCCTCACACTGGGGGACAGCGCCGCCAATGGCACGCGCTGCCCTCACAGTTTTACTGGAGACACAACACTCCCTTGGCTTTTACGCTGCCGCTTTCTTAGCGGTTGCCTGCGCCGCCTGAAGCCGACGCAATTCTTCCCAGCCCAGAT
>JACQEL010000472.1 GCA_016200595.1 Deltaproteobacteria bacterium | reverse complement strand
TCAGCGATCGTAGACCTACCTGAAGGAGTCAGCGTTCGTTGTAATCTGATCGATATTGAACCTGACCCGGCGAAGATTAAGTTTGGCATGCCGGTCGAAATGATCACGCGCAAAGTGCGGGAACGGAAAGAAAAGAATGCCGAAGGGGTCGAAGAGACCATCGAGATTATAGCTTTCTTCTTCAAGCCCAGCCAGAATTAGCTCTGATCCAGCAGGCAGCAAAGGAGGCGACTTATGAGAGACGTATACGTAATCGGCGTAGGGATGATTAAATTCGGCCGGTATCCAGATAAGGATGTGCCCCAGCTTGGCGCTGACGCTGCCGTGCTGGCACTCAAAGATGCGGGCATGTCAATCAAAGACATCGAAATGTTCGTCTGCGGTAATCTCTTTCAGGCGAATGCCATGAATGCCCAACGTATTCTGCAACAGATCGGCCAGACGGGCATTCCGGCTCTTAATGTGTCGAATGCTTGTGCGACTGGCTCGACCGCGTTCCGCGAGGCTTATATCGGTGTTGCCTCAGGCATGTACGATGTGACGATGGCGGTCGGGGTTGAACAGATGGGTAAAATGGGACTCCTCGGCGGCGGCGCGCGCAGTGGTGGCGAGAGCGTCGAAGGCGTTCTGGGCAGCGGGCTGATGCCGGCGGTCTTCGGTCAGGCCGGTGTCGAGCACATGCGTAAGTATGGCACGACCGCCGAACAGTTCGCTAAGGTGTCGGTGAAGAACCACAAACACTCGGTGCACAATCCACTCTCCCAGTACCAGGTTGAAGTCAAGCTGGAAGATGTGATGAAGGCCCGCATGGTGGCTTATCCCAACACCCTCTACATGTGCTGTCCGACCGGCGATGGCGCAGCCGCGGCTATCCTAGTTTCCGCCGATAAAGTGAAACAGTATACCAATAAGCCGATCAAGGTGGCGGCGGCGGTTCTCACGTCTGACCCCTATACTGACCGCGACCTCACTATGCCTGATGTGAATACGTTGACCAAGAATGCAGCCAAACAGGCTTATGAAAAGGCTGGGCTGGGTCCGAAAGATCTGAGCCTCATCGAACTGCACGACTGTTTTGCCACCGCCGAATTGCTCCATTACGACAACCTGGGCTTGTGCCCTGAGGGTGAAGCTGGCCGTATGGTCGATGAAGGCCGCACTGCTCTGGGTGGAGACATCCCGGTCAATGTGAGTGGCGGTCTGCTCTCCAAGGGACATCCGCTCGGTGCTACCGGAGTGGCGAATATCTACGAGATTGTTACCCAGTTGCGTGGGAAGGCGGGGGCCCGACAAGTGGAAGGCGCGAAGGCTGGCTTAGCCCATGTCATCGGTCTTGGCTCTGCCTGCACGATCCACATTCTCACGGCGTAGAAAATCATCGTCTCTCTCTTACTAGCGGGGGTTGGTTTGTCAGAAAGCCAGCCCCCGCAGTGTTTGTGCTAAGCAGGTAAAGCGGCTATCAGTAGAGGGAAGGGGGAGTTATGGAACTACCGATTGTCAAACGGCTCAAACGCGATCTAGAGGGACTGTACCACGAACTCAATGTACGTATCCCCAAGGACCTGCAGGAGGCCGCGGCTCATGGAGACCTCAGCGAGAATGCGGAGTACGAAGCCGCCCGGGCCCGGCAAGACTTCGTCCGGGCCCGTATCGCGCAGCTTGAAGAACGGGCCAGGCAGCTTGCGCTCTACAATTTGTCGAGTATTCCTCAAGCCGTGGTCGCGTATGGCAGCCGAGTGAAACTCGAAGAGGTCGAGGTCGGTGAGGTGACCGAATATCAGATCGTCTTTCCTGAGGAGGTAGATCCTGCGGCTGGGTACATCTCTTTACACTCCCCCCTCGGCCAAGCACTGCTCCATAAAGAGATAGGCGATGAGGTCGAAGTGGTTACCCCGCAAGGGAAACGCTACTATCAGATCATCAGCCTCCTGACTCTGCATGACCTTAATGGAGAAGGGAATAGCTAATGAGGAGACAGTCAGGACTGCCCCTTGCGCATAGGTGCAGGATCGTTTAAATTCTTCGGAGGAGGATAGAAAAAAGTGGGCGGTGCGCCCACTTTTTTTTTCCTGGATGCACTCTGCGGTCCAAGACATCATCCGGCAAGTCACCGCTCTTGTGGGCCCGCTGGTTGAGGAAGAGGGAATTGAACTCTGGGGAGTAGACTTTCGTTCGGAAGCCGGTCGCTGGGTCTTACGTCTCACGCTTGATCGTGAAGGAGGTATTTCACTGGAGGATCTCACTCGGGTTCATCGGCAACTTAGCGATCTGCTTGACGCTCATGACCCTGTGCCCTGGCGTTATACCCTGGAGGTCTCTTCGCCTGGGATCAACCGTCCGCTCTTGCGCCCTTCTCACTATCAGCGTTACCTCGGCCAGCGTGTCCGTATTCAGACCCGTCAAGCGCAACACGGCAGACGGGTGTTTGTTGGCACCCTCGATGAGGTGAGCGAGAGGCAAGTCGGGCTTATTGATGGAGATGTCGGTCAGGTAGGGATTGCTTGGGACGATATCCTCAAAGCGACCACGGAGCACGAGTTTCCCAACCCCGGCAGTAAGAAAAAAGGCCTAGCACGCTAAGAACGAGAGGGCAAGAATATGCAACCAGACCTCAATCGGGTGATCGAGCAAGTTAGTAAGGAGAAAGGAATGGACCGCAGCGTGATCATCGAAGCGCTCGAAAGCGCGATGCTCTCGGCGGCCCGCCGCACCTTCAGCCAAAAACGGATCGAAGCGAAATTTAATCCAGATCTCGGTGAGGTCGAGTTGTTTGAGATCAAGACCGTGGTCAGCACGGTGGAGAATCAAGAAACCGAAGTTGATCTCACAATGGCCCGCAATACTCTCGATCCTGAAGCCCAAATAGGGGATGAGTTGCTGAGTAAACTGCCGGCCACTGCCTTCGGCCGGATTGCCGCGCAAGTTGCCAAGCAGAGTGTCATCCAAAAGGTTCGAGAGGCCGAACGCGAACTCATCTACAACGAGTTCAAGAATCGCAAAGGGGAGTTATTCTCCGGGATCGTGCAGCGCGTCGAGAAGAAAAATATTATTGTCAATCTTGGACGGACTGACGCGGTATTGCCGGAAAAAGAACAGATTCCCTGGGAGCGTTACCGCCAAGGGGATCGCATCCGTGCCTACATTCTCGATGTCGAAATGTCGCACAAAGGACCGCAGATCATCCTCTCGCGGACTCATCCAGGTTTTCTCATCAAACTCTTTGAGCAAGAGGCGCCGGAGGTATACGAAGGGATCGTGGAAATCAAAAATGCGGCGCGTGAACCTGGCAGCCGGGCAAAGATCGCCGTGCATTCCACGGACCCGGACGTCGATCCGGTTGGCGCGTGTGTGGGGGTAAAAGGTACGCGCGTGCAGGCGATTGTCCAAGAACTGCGTGGCGAACGCGTGGATATCGTGCCCTGGACCCCAGATCCGGCGGAGTACGTGTGCCGGGCCCTGTTACCGGCCAAAGTGTCGAAGATCATTCTTGACGAAGAAGAGCGGGTCATGGAAGTCATTGTGCCCGATGATCAATTATCCCTGGCGATCGGCAAAAAAGGGCAGAATGTCCGGCTCGCTTCGCGTCTCACCGGTTGGAAGCTTGACGTACGCTCCGAATCCGAGGTCGAACTGGAACATTCCCGCACCCTGGAGGTGCTCACGGCAATCCCGGGAATCGGGGACGTGACGGCAGAGCTCTTGTATCAGAATGGCTTTAAATCGGCGGAAGAAATTGCTGAAGCAGACCTTGATGCGCTGCTTGAAGTCGAAGGTCTTGGCCCCGAGAAAGCCACGGCGGTCTTGCAAGCCGCGCGTGAATACATTGCGGCGAAAGCCGCCGCGGCCGAACCGGTGGCAGTTGAGGCGGTGGCGGCGAAAGAAACTGCGGATACTGTACAGGAATGAGAACGAAACGAGCAATGCCAATTCGTACCTGCGTCGGCTGTGGGAGCCGAGAGAGCCAGAGCCAGCTGATGCGCTTTACCCTTGGCCCGGAGGGCGCGTTGGTGCCCGGACGGGGAGAAGGGCGCGGGGGGTATCTCCATCCGCAGCGCAGGTGTGTTCGTGCTTTTACCGCTGCACGCTCCGGCTTTGTCCGTTCGTTAAGAGTTGTGGTGTCACGAGAAACGCGGGAACGCTATGCAACGCTGCTTGAACCCAGCATGACGCTATGGGCCTAAAGGTGAAGGTATATGCCACGGAAACGTATCCATGAACTAGCTAAGGAGTGGGGGATGGAGACCCGACAGGTGCTCGACAAGCTCGAGGAAGTGGGAATTCACGGCAAGAAGGCCGCGAGCATTCTCACTGACCATGAGATTGCCCTGGCGCGGCCAGCACCCCCTTCTCCAGAGGTCCCGTCGCTCGTGTTAGGGCAAGAGAAGGTGGTTGCCGAACGAGTCGTGACCGAAATGGATCAGACGAGTGGGCACATGGTCACTAGTCGTGAGGAAGTGCGTGAAACACGTCTTGATCGTAATACTATCCGCCGCCGCCCCAAGCGTGAGGTCGTCCCAGAAGAAGAACTGCTCCTGGAGGAACCTCAGCCAGAGCTTCAGGCTGAGCAGGCGTTCGCGCCCGTTGCCATTGAAGAACCCTTCGTGGTTGCTCCTGCGCCCCTCTCCTTTGATCTCCCTCTCTCCGAGCCAGTAACGCTTGTTTCTCCACCGCCAAGCGAAGCAAGCGTTCCTGCTGTAGTCTCACTGCCAGAGCCGGAAGCTTCCCTCCCGTCACCGGCTGAGGGCGCTCCTCCTCTCGTCTCAGCACCAGAGCTAGTGGTGACGCAGCCGGAGGAGCCCTCCATTTCACCTCCGCCCCCAGTCACAGTGCGCGAAGAGCCACCGCCTGTGGTTGTGACTCCGGAGCCGCACAAAGAACGGCCGATGGCCGTCGTTCCTCCGCCGGTGACGCTGAAGCCTGTACCAATGACGGCGAAGCCTGAGCTTGGGCAAGAAGCGCCGCGTCCGTCGCGCGTTCTCGGTCGTATCGATTTGGGGAAGATCGCGGCCGAGTCTAAGCCGCGTCCCGCCGAAGTCAGACCCAGAGTGCAACCGCCGACCGGCCCGACGGCCGCTGCCCCCAGTCTCAATGTCGCGCGCGAACCCAGTGTTGCTAGGGATGGAGAAGGGCCGGTTGCCGCGGCAGCGAAGCGGCCGAAGAAGCGGAAAGTGATTCGCAAGCCCGAATTGGTCGAGGCGCAAGAGCGCGACCCGCGCCTCGCGCGCGGAGGAGCGAAGAAGAAACGCGTGCTCGTAGGAAAAGAGCAGAAGCAGACCGAGATCACCGTGCCCAAGGCAAGCAAACGCGTAGTGCGTATCTCTGAGGTGATAACGGTTGGTGATTTAGCCCATACCTTGGGAGTGAAGGCCAGCGAGGTCATTAAGAAGCTTATGAGCCTTGGTGTCATGGCGACCATTAACCAGGTGCTCGACGCTGACACGGCTTCCTTGGTGGCCGCAGACTTTGACTATACCGTGGAGAACGTGGCTTTCGATGTTGAGTCCGCTCTGGATGGCCACGAGGTGCAGGAGAGTGACGAGCAACTCGTCTCACGCCCTCCGGTAGTTACTATCATGGGCCATGTTGACCACGGCAAGACCTCTCTGTTGGATGCGATCCGTGAAACGAACGTCACTGCTCAGGAACAAGGCGGAATCACCCAACACATTGGTGCCTACAGTGTGCAGGTGAATGGACGGAGCGTGACCTTCCTCGACACGCCTGGCCACGAAGCCTTTACTGCCATGCGTGCCCGCGGGGCCAAAGTGACTGACCTCGTAATCCTCGTAGTCGCAGCAGACGATGGAGTCATGCCGCAAACGGTAGAGGCGATCAACCATGCGCGGGCGGCTGGAGTTCCAGTGATTGTCGCGGTCAATAAAATTGATAAACCCGGCGCTGATCTCGAACGAGTCAAACGGGAACTGATGAACTATAGCCTCCTGTCGGAAGAACTGGGAGGAGAAACGATCTTTGCGCCCGTGTCAGCCAAAACGGGTGAAGGGATTCCGCATTTGTTGGAAATGATCCTGCTGCAGGCCGATGTGATGGAACTGCGCGCCCATGCGGAAAAAATGGCGCGTGGCACGATCGTCGAGGCTAAGCTCGACCGCGGTCGCGGCCCGGTGGCGACCGTGCTGGTGCAGGAAGGGCTGTTGAAGGTCGGCGATCCCTTCGTCTGTGGGGCACAGTATGGTCGGGTGCGGGCGATGCTCGATAGCTGGGGCAATAAGGTCGAAAAGACTTTCCCTTCGATGCCAGTGGAGATTCTCGGCCTCTCTGGAGTTCCCGAGGCGGGGGATCACTTCGTGGTCGTGCATGATGAAGCAACGGCGCGACAGGTGGCTGAACATCGGCGTGTCAAACGGCGCGAGACCGAGTTGATCAAGAGTGGTGGTCGGGCCACACTGGAAGACTTTTACCAGCAGAGCCAGGCCGGTGAGGTCAAAGAATTGCGGGTCATTATCAAGGCTGATGTCCAGGGCTCAGTCGAAGCGGTCAGCGATGCGCTCAGTCGGCTCTCGACCAAGGAGGTTAAACTGACAGTTCTCCACTCTTCGGTCGGTGGTATTTCGGAGTCCGATGTCCTCTTAGCCTCAGCCTCGAAGGGCGTCATTATCGGCTTCAACGTTCGTCCCGAGAGTAAGGCTGCACAATTGGCTGAGCGTGAGGGGGTAGAGATTCGACTCTACGGCATTATCTACGAGGTGATTGCCGATATTCGGGCGGCACTTGAGGGGCTGTTGGAGCCAACGTATCGCGAGAAACCCTTGGGTCGAGCCGAGGTGCGTCAGGTTTTTACTATCTCGCGTGTTGGATTGGTGGCTGGCTGCGTGGTCAGCGAAGGTCGGATGGTCCGAGGAGCCCAGGCTCGTCTGGTCCGTGACCACGTCGTCGTGCATCAAGGCCGTATTGGCGGCTTGCGTCGTTTTAAGGACGACGTCCGCGAGGTGGTATCTGGGACTGAATGTGGAATCAGCCTAGAGAATTTCCAAGATGTGAAAGCTGGAGATATGATCGAGGCCTATGAACTTGAACAGATCTTGCGCCGTCTGGAGACCCGACCACAAGAAGTAGAGCGGCGAGTCTAAGGGTGTTTCATGGTTGTCGGAGTACTGCAGCTGACGCTCTATCTGGCGGAGAGTCACTCGCTCAAGGACAAGCGCGCCGTGCTGCGGAAAATTAAAGCTCGGGTCCGTAACGAGTTCAATGTATCGATTTCCGAGTGTGACGAGCACGATTTGTGGCAAAAAACTCTGCTTGGTATCTGCCAAGTAGGAGTAGATCAGGCCTACGTTGACGGCGCCCTCCGCGCGGTCGTGCGCTTCATCGATGACCTCCACCTTGCCGAAGTTGGGGCAGAAGAGCTTGAGTTTCTGCATTACTGAATAAGAAGCAGTCAACAGAAAAGGGCCGGGGGCTGGGGGTCAGTGAGAAAAGGAACAGATAGCGTGCGAGTCCTATACCAACCCCTGACCCCCGACCCCTGTCTGCAAAGCTGATAGCTGAAAGCTAGTTGCTACTTTTATGCCTTCTCGACGCCCTGAGCGGGTGAGCGAATTGCTATTGCAGGCAGTTGCCGAAGTGCTGCTGCGCGAAGTGAAGGATCCACGTGTGAGTGGCGTGACCCTGACCGGTGTGACCATCAGTCCCGATCTTAAGCTTGCCAAGATCTTCTTCAGCACGCTCCGCTCCGAGAACCAGCCTGCGGCCTTAGCTGGTCTGCACAGTGCGACTGCCTATATCAAGCGCCAGATTGCTGGCCGCCTACACTTACGCCATACGCCAGATTTGCGTTTCCTATACGATACGACCCTGGAAAAAGCGAATTATCTGGAAAGTCTCTTGCGGCAGATCGACCAGAAGGAACACTAGTGTCTCGCTTAAACGGCATCCTCCTGGTGGATAAATCCGAGGGTTGCTCATCCGCAGAGGTTGTGCGGGTAGTGAAACGAAAATTGGCGGTGGATAAAATCGGCCACATCGGTACCCTCGATCCTTTTGCTACGGGACTGCTCCCTCTGTGTCTTGGCACGGGCACTAAGATTGCCCAGTTCCTCACGGCGCAGCGCAAGACGTACACCGGTACCATCCGCTTAGGGATCGAAACTGAGACTCTCGACGCAACCGGAACGATCACGCGCACGGCACCAGTGCCGCCTTGTGGACCTGAGATTCTCCGAGAGTTACAGCAACGTTTCTCCGGAGAGTCTTGGCAGACTCCACCGATGTACTCGGCGCTGAAGAGACAGGGGATACCCCTCTATAAGCTGGCTCGTGATGGGGTGGTAGTCGAACGGGAAGCCCGTAAAGTAATGATAGAAGAGTTGACTTTGGTACAAACTGGGGAAGATACCCTGAGCTTTTCCCTCTCCTGCTCTAAAGGCACCTATATCCGCTCTCTCGCTGCTGACTTTGGGACGGCCTTGGGCTGTGGCGCGCACTTAGTGACCTTGCGGCGGACCGCTTGCGGGCGCTTTTCTGTCAGCCAGGCGCTCCCTTTTTCCCTCCTCTCTGACTGGGCGACAGAGGATCCCCTTCCTCTCCTCTCCCTGACGCAAGCGCTGCGTGACTATCGAGCGATAGCGGTTTCTTCTGAGACGGCGGAACAACTCCGCCACGGGCAACAAGAGGTTTTACGCGACCTGCCGAATGCCGAAGCCGTAGACGAGACCGTACGGCTCCTCTCTCTTGATGAGGGAGAATTGGTTGCCATGGCTGAGTGGAGGCAAGGGCGGTGGCAACTGGTGCGGGTGTTCTAACCTTTACACAAGGAAAACGGCGTGTTAAGGAAAAACTAAGTAAAACGAAAAAAAAGAAAGGGTGAGCATGCAGGAAGCGGGACGTCAAAACGAAGTAATTCAACAATTTCAAACCCATGAGACTGATACCGGGTCCCCCGAAGTTCAGGTTGCGCTTCTGACTAAGCAAATTGAGCGTCTGACCGGACATTTTAAAACCCACACAAAAGACCATAGCTCACGGCGTGGGCTCCTACGGATGGTGGGGCGGCGACGTCGCCTCCTCGACTATCTCCGTGGGATTAATCATCAACGCTATCGCACCTTGATCGAGCGCCTGGGGCTCCGTCGTTAAGCGTTTTTTCTTCCCGACCCGCAACTGTCCCTGGAACGGCGTCACGATGAACGTCAGGGGTAAGGTACACGCACATGTACAAAAAGATCGAAATGGAATTTTATGGACGTCCTCTCTCTATTGAGACTGGGCGCATGGCCAAACAGGCCGGTGGCGCTGTTGTAGTCACCTATGGTGAGACCGTGGTTCTGGTGACGGTGGTAGCGTCAAACACTCCGCGTGAGGGAGTGGACTTCTTCCCTCTGACCGTTGACTATCAGGAGCGTACTTTTGCCGCGGGCAAAATTCCGGGTGGTTTCTTTAAACGCGAGGGACGGCCCTCGGAGCGAGAAATCCTCACGTCGCGCCAGGTTGATCGGGCCTTGCGGCCGCTGTTTCCTGAGGGGTTTTTCTGTGAGACGCAGGTGGTTGCCTCGGTCCTCTCAGTCGATCGTGAGAACGATGCGGATACGATAGCCTTGATCGGCGCGTCGGCAGCACTCCAGGTTTCTGATATTCCTTTTCGAGGTCCCATTGCCGGCGTGCGCATTGGTCGTCTACGCGGCACCTTAACCGTGAACCCACTGCAGAGTCAGGTCCTCGCCAGTGATATCAACCTTTTTGTCGCGGCTGGTCGCGACACCATTGTCATGGTGGAAGGGGGCGGGCGCGTCGTACCTGAAGAAGAGATGCTGGAAGCGTTGTTCTTAGCGCAAGAAGCAGTCAAGCCGGTCCTGGATGCACAGGATGAGATCGCGCGGGTCGTCGGGAAACAGAAACGCGCGCTGGTGGTGGTTCCACCCGATACGACCCTGATCGGTCGCGTTCACGACGTGGCTGCCGACAAGTTACGGGCGGCTTTTTCGATTGCCGCCAAGCACGAGCGTGGGGCGGCCGTCAGCGCAGTAAAGCAGGAAGTCAAGACGGCGCTGGCGGAAGAGTATGCTGGGCGAGAGAAAGAAGTAGGGACCGTCTTCGAAGAACTGGAAAGCGAGAGTCTACGGGCCTTAGTCGTGCGCGAGAACCGGCGAGTAGACGGCCGCGGCCTCACCGATATCCGGCCGATTTCTTGTGAGGTCAACGTCTTACCACGTACTCACGGCTCTGCCCTGTTTACCCGTGGCGAGACTCAAGCTTTAGTTGTGGCGACTCTGGGGACCGGATCCGATGAACAAAAGGTCGATGCCCTCATCGGTGAACAGTACAAGAAGTTTATGCTGCACTATAACTTCCCCCCCTTCAGTGTAGGCGAAGTGCGCCCGTTGCGTGGGCCCGGACGGCGTGAGATCGGTCACGGTGCCTTAGCCGAGCGGGCGCTCCAGGCCGTGCTCCCAGGCGAAAGCGAGTTTCCTTACACGGTCCGTATTGTGTCCGAGATCCTGGAATCGAACGGGTCCTCATCAATGGCCACGGTGTGTGGCGGGACGCTCTCGCTTATGGATGCTGGGGTGCCGATCAAAGCGCCAGTGGCTGGCATCGCCATGGGTTTGATCAAGGAAGGAGAAGAGATTCGCATCTTGAGCGATATCTTGGGCGACGAAGACCATCTCGGCGATATGGATTTCAAGGTTGCGGGGACTGCCCAAGGCATTACCGCTTTGCAGATGGACATTAAGATCTTCGGTGTTACCCGGGAGATTATGCAGCAAGCCTTATACCAGGCGAGGGAAGGGCGGCTGCATATTCTGGAGCAGATGGCGCACGCGCTGGCTGCTCCACGGCCTGAGGTGGCAGGGAACGCGCCGCGTATTATAACACTCAAAGTGAGACCCGAGAAGATCCGCGAGATCATCGGCCCCGGGGGAAAAATGATCCGCTCGATCATCGAAGAGACCGGAGTCAAGATTGATGTCGAGGACGATGGCACGGTCTATGTGTCTTCTCAAGATGGGGAGTCCATGAGTAAAGCGGTGGACCGCATCAATCGCATCACTGCCGAGGCGGAGGTCGGGAGGGTCTACAAGGGCATCGTCCGGAAGGTGGTCGATTTTGGCGCGTTCGTCGAGATTCTGCCTGGGACTGACGGCTTATTGCACATCTCGCAAATCGGACCTGGCCGGGTACGGCGGGTGGCCGATGTGCTCAGGGAAGGCGACGAAATCATGGTCAAAGTCCTGGAGATCGACCGCCAGGGCAAGATTCGTTTGAGCCAGCGAGAAGTAGAGCAACCCGGTCAGAGCGCGCAAGGGAAGAACTGAGATGGTGCAGCGCACGGTGCTCGACAACGGACTGCGTTTGATCTCTGAAGAAGTGCCAGGCGTGCCTTCGGCAACTGTGGGCATCTGGGTCGAGAACGGCTCGCGCGACGAGGACCCCCAGGAGAACGGGGTCTCCCACTTCCTTGAGCACCTGTTCTTTAAGGGAACCGAGAGACGCACTGCCGCCGGCATTGCCGAAGAGATTGATGCGGTCGGTGGTGTGCTCGATGCGTTCACCGGTAAGGAATACACTTGTTACTACGCTCGAGTACTTGCCGAACACCTACCGTTAGCGCTGGATTTGCTCCTTGATGTCTTTCTTTGTTCTCGATTTGCTCAAGAGGAGATCGAGCGAGAACGGTCGGTGATCTGCCAGGAGATTGCTCAGGTCGAAGACACTCCTGACGACCTGATTCACGATTTGTTTCATCTCGACTTCTGGCGTGGGCATCCCTTGAGCCGTCCGATTTCCGGTACGGCGGCGACGATATCACAACTGCAACGCGCAGATCTCTTACGCTACCTCGACCGTCGGTACCGTCCCGATCGTATCTTCGTCGCCATGGCTGGCGGCGCGCGACACGAGGAACTGGTCGAGCAAGTGAGTCCAGCGCTGTCCGCGCTTACTGGGAAAGCGGTGACGAGGGAGATCCCACCTCCGACCGCCAGCGCTGGAGTATATCCGCATCAGCGTGATCTTGAGCAGACACATCTCTGCCTGGGCGTGCCCTGTGTCTCACAAGTCGATCCAGACTGGTACGCGGCGTACTTGCTCCATACTGCTCTGGGTGGGGGGATGAGTTCGCGTCTGTTCCAGGAGATTCGTGAACGTCGAGGGTTGGCCTACGACGTGACCTCCTTTCTCTCGACTTACCGAGACACTGGCTATCTTGGGGTCTACGTTGCTACGAGCGCCGCGTGGGTGCCCGAAGTAGCCGAATTGATCTCTGCGGCTTTGTACCAGATCGGGCGTGAGGGCATTTCCCTGGAAGAACTCCGTCGAGCTAAAGGACATGCCAAGGGCGGGCTGTTGCTGGGATTAGAGACCAGTGAGGCGCGGATGAATCGTCTGGCTCGCTGTGAGATCTACTTTGGGCGTTATATTCCCATCCCCGAGGTTGTCGAGCAGGTCGAGCGCGTCACTCTTGAGGAAGTACATGCTCTTGCCGCCCGGTGTTTTGCGAATGAAAACCGCGCGCTGACTCTACTGGGAGAGTTGCCTCCTCTGCTGGATTACCAGACCTTGCTCGACGCCTGACCCATGACCGCCGAACTGCTTGTGCAGGTAATTCGTGTCCGCACTAGCAGTGATCCACTGCCGCTTCCACGTTATATGACCGCCGATGCGGCCGGGATGGACATCTCTGCTGACCTCGACGCAGAACTCACGATCCCGCCCCTTGGTCGCGCCCTTATTCCCACCGGTTTTGCTTTAGCGTTGCCTCAAGGCTATGAGGCGCAAGTACGACCGCGCAGCGGCCTGGCTCTGCGTTCTGGCCTAACCATTCTGAACTCCCCGGGCACGATCGACGCTGACTATCGTGATGAAGTGCAGATTCTGCTTATCAATCTTGGGGACCAGCCCGTGCTCGTCAAACGCGGTGACCGCATTGCTCAACTCGTAGTCGCGCCAGTCACCCGCGTCCGTTGGCAGGAAGTTGAACAACTGGAGCCAACCGGGCGCACGGGTGGGTTTGGGCATACTGATCTGAAGAAATCGCAGGATTCGTAGACACGGAATCCTGGATATTTCCCTCTGCCCCCGCGAGTAGCGTCCAAGAGGAGCATTCTCCTATGCGCCTCCGAAGGCAGACTATTCTCATCTAACGCAGCCCCTGTGAGGGTTTCCCCTCGCCCAAATGAGGGTTTTTCCTCGGCCATTTGAGGGTTTTTCCTCGGCCAAATGAGGGTTTTTCCCCTTGGCAACGACTGCCAGTTGTTTGTAGAGTGCGGCGCATTCATATCCGAAGGAGGGACATTATATGCGGTGGACTCACAAGGTGACTACGGTCTTCGTGGCTTGTTGCATAGGGGGAGGAGTAGGCACTGTCTTGAACATGCCTGCCGTACTAACAGCGACTACACTTTCCGACCCAAGCGCGAGTGCCCCATCCCCTGACCTGACTACGTATGCGCTCGATGTGCAGCAGCTACTGCAGACAACGTACCTGGGACACACGAACAAGCTGCCCGATCCTGGAGAACCGGCAGAGGCGTTGCAAAAGTACCTGGAGCAAAACGCTCACGGCTATCAGGATCAACTCCTCACACAAGACAAGAAACTCGATGATGGCCTGATGACATGGGAAGACCTCGTCCAACGCTACCCCAAGAGCCGTCACGCGCGGGTCGCGTTGGCCAAACACTACCGCGCCAAAGCGATTGCCTCTGGGGACATTGCGTACACGCGCCAAGCAGCGGACGCGTACATTCGCGCCGCGGACCTTGGCTTAGAGAACGGGCGTATCCGCTACACCCGCGAGCTGTCCACGCTCTTAGTGAAGTTGGGTGACAGAAAAGGACTCGACGAGGTCTTTGGGCGGATCCTTCAATCCAGTGACATAAACCCTGACAATTACTATTTCGCTTTAGTCTATTACGCCGACGGGCTGGCGCGGTTTAGTGACGAGCGCGCCCGGGGATATTTTGAGCAGGCCATAGATCTGCATCCGGAAAACAATCTTGAAGCGATCAATCGCTATGCCCAGCATCTTTTGACCTGGGGAGACGCGCAAAAAGCCTTTGAAATCCTAGACACCTATCTCACATCCGAGCAGCGTGTGAGGTTCGTTTTGCCAGCCCAACTACGGAAGCAGGCGATGGAGCAGGTAGGGTTGGACACTGCCTCGGCAGATGTAGAAATTGCTCTTACTTCACGACGCTTGAAAGGAGCGTGGGCAGCTGCTTTGCCTGTTGTTAGCGATAGGGAACCGAGTGATACGGTAACAGTGACGACGGCGGCATCAGAAACAACTGGTACGGAAACGGCGGTGATGGCAGCGTCGGTCCATGATCCGCGTGTGTCCGCGATTTTTGCCATCAGAAAGAAGAATAATAGGATTGCAGAGGATGCGATTTTCAGCCCGACTAATGCCACGAACAATATTTGGCCAAATATGAAGCCTGTGACGGAAACAGGAGTAAAGCTTGCAACCATTAAGTTACCGAATGGGAAAGCGGGACTCTTCCGCATCGGCACTGACAATCTTGTGCATTACCGATATTTTAATGGTGATTCGTGGGACCCTTGGAAGGTGTTAGGAAGTGGTTCTGCCATCGACATTTCCGCGGTCGTCTGGCCCAACGGCGAGGCCGATGTGTTCCGCGTGGATGGGAATCAGTGTGATGTGTATGTCAAACACTCGACTGATGGCCAAAGCTGGGGGAAGATTTGGAATTGGTGGGGATCATGTGGAGATCAGATCGCCGTGTCGGTCATGCCCAACGGTACGGCCTGGGCGCTCTTGCGTACCCCTTACCTCTTCGGTCAACATGTGGCGGTCAAGCGCTACTTCAACGGCAGCGCGTGGGATAACTTCTGGGTCTTCTTTCCCGACCCCCAGGTATCTGTTGATGATATTGATCTTCTCGCCTATCCAAATCCAGGGAGCAGTAGCAAAATGATAGCGTTAGCCATCGGGAGTGGCGATTGCGGGCTCTACTATCGCGATTGGAATGGTTCCAGTTGGACGAACTGGTCTTTGGCTGCTACCTGCTACAAGCAAGTGTCCTCGTTCAGTACGTATACCAGCGATGGTGGGGCGTATATGTTGCTGCTCGACGCAAACAACCTTCTCCATATGGGTCGTTTTGACGGCAGTGTCTGGTCGGGTATCAGGCCCCCCGATACACAGACGACGTGGCTTGCAGCGGCAGGCATCAACATTGATGACGAGACAGGAAACGCTTATGAGCATACGCAAACAGCTGATGATTGCCGGGTCTCATCTTTCCTATTTGGGCCTGTTTGTGACAGCCACGGGAATTGCTTTTACACACAGGGGGTCAACTTAGCAGAGATAATTTATAACGAAGCAGCGGGGGAAACCCTTGGTGCAGAAGATGCCGTAGGTTGGACGGTGCGCGATCGTGCTTTTGAGGGGCTGTCGAATACCGATTTGTGTGGCTCTTACGTGGGAGCCGAAACAGGTGGAACCATCACAGCGACTTGCCGTGCTAACGTTCAATGCAACGCTCCGGGCCTTTGCGATAATACGCCGCGGTATTGCTGTGTTATGCATGGGGGGAAGTTCCAGGTAGGCACCTCCGGATATCAGTTTGACGATGAACATGTCGATATGAACACCCTCACCTCCTCAGGAGTAATGTTCGAAGCAGAACTTGTGGGCACCGGATTGGTTCCAGATATGTCAACTTCCTGGTGTCCTAGTGGTATAGGTCAGTGCTACTTTGACTGTCTTTTCCCCGATTCGGATCAGTTCATTTCCAACTATAGCGAGCCGTCTCCGCATGGACCTATGGAGTTTCAAAGCTCTGCATATCCATTACCAAACCCCTCGTGCCAACAGGCGCCGACGGCCAATACGTGCCCAGGGGGAGCGACGAACTCTGTTTGTTGCAATGCAAGTCCGAATAACTATTTCTGGAATCGGAAGTAGGATTAGGGTGTCAATGATATGAACCGCAGGCGAGAATGCCCGAAGGCGTGGCCACAATGAAAAGAAAGTTCACTTTTCTTGTGTTCAGTCTTTGTTTCGTTTCCTTGGCAGGCGCCGGAATGAGAACCGATCTGCAGGAGGATAACCTCAGGGGATCTGTGCGGAGCGTGCGGATTGAAACAGCACAATTCTCAAATCAGTCCGGCCAATGGGTCGAAGGACCGCGAGAGGTCTCGGCGAGTGTTCTGTATAATGTCAGGGGGAACAGAACGGAAATGGCAGGAAGTATTTTCGTCGGCAAAACGATTTACACCTACGACGCCCAAGGGCACAAGACTGAAGAAGTTCTCTATAGTGCCAACGGCTCCCCCGGCAGTAGGATCGTCTACACCTACGACGCCCAAGGGAAGAGAATCCAGACACTCTCCTCCTCCTTTGGGCGCTTCGGTTCCGACCTCAACAAGACGATCTACACCTATGATGACAAAGGATACCTGATTGAGGAAGTAACCGCTGCTTCCTATGGGGTTCTGGGCAAGACGGTTTATACCTACAATGACCAGGGGAATCTCGCTGAAGAGGCTGTCTATGGCCCGAGCGGGCTTAAATCGCAGTCGTTTCACACCTACGATGGCGAGGGAAGAAGGCTTGAGACAACTAACGAAGATACTCACGGCCCTGCACTTGGAATCGAAAAGGTAGTAACAACCTACGATACCACCGGCAACATCACAGAGATGACTACTTACCACACCGAGAAGATCGGGGATGAGGAAGACCGTCCAATTCCTCCCCCTTCTAAATTCGTTTACACTTATGAATTCGATGCCCACGGCAACTGGGTCAAACAGAATGAGACAAATTGTTACACTGCTGCGTCGGGCGAGCCATTGTGCGAGCCGCCAGGCTTGGAACGCCGGTGTGTCTGTGGGGCCGCCGGCGGCGGCGGGAGGGCCTTGTTGTCCTTGGGCGGGAAGCACTGGTCGGGAGGATATCGGCGGCGTCTCATGGCGCGGCGGCGAGC
>JACQEL010000484.1 GCA_016200595.1 Deltaproteobacteria bacterium | reverse complement strand
GGCGTCGATCAGATCCGCCTTCAGGTCTTCGAGGTCGTCATCAGTGAGTCCAAAGCGGCGTTTCAGAATACGATACGCGACTCGGCTTTCTTGTTGCAGCAAGGTCATCACTTGCGCGAGGATTTCGTCATATGCTGGCATTCAGTCCTTCCCTCCGAGCGAAAGTAATTCCAGGTCGCCGCTAACTTGGAGGCCGAATTCCGTCAACCTGGCGCGGAATGCCTCGACCGTCTCGTGCTTGACGAGAAAGGTTTGACGACCAAGACGCCCGCGCAGATACGGTTGCAGGAGGGGGCTGCTGGCGATGGCGCGGGCCACTTCCAGGTCAGTCACTTGCAAGACGAGGTCAGTGGCAAGTGCGACTGCGGTGGGTAGGGTACGCACCCCAGCCCAGGCGCGAATCGCCACGAAGAGAAGAGGCGGGAGGTCGTGTTGTAAGCGTTGTTTCAGGTTGTCAAGAATGCTGTCCGCGGTCCATCCGGCGCTCACGGCTTTCTGCACACTGTGACGAGTAATGGACCAGTGGCTGCCGTTGGTGGCGTCGACGTCCCCCCAGGCGGACAGCTCGCCTTGTACGAGCAGGTCGGCACGTTTGGGCGCGACCTCAACATCCCCTTCTTCTGACACGTTCAGACACCGCACTGGTGGTGAAAGATAGTCCACCGTCCGGCTTACCTGCGCGGAGAGGACCTTGCCGCGCTGCTGTCCCGCTAGCAGAATATAGCGCTCGCCCACTGCCACGCCGCGGCCTGGTTTCTTTGCTAATGCCGCGTCACGTGTTTGTTGGTCGGCGAATTGCAACACGTTGGTGACTCGATACACCGTTAATTGCTCACGGCGCGCCGCCCAGTCGGTTAGGGTTTGCCTAATATTCTCTGGCAGAGGATAGTCGCAACCACGACTCAGCGTCTCAAGCAGCGCGCCCGGTTCGAGGCCTGACTCCAGCGCCGCATACACCGTGTCTCGCGTCAGCCGATACAACGCGGTCGCCCCGGTTGAAGGCTTCCGCGAGTGCTGCCAGCGCCATTAGCAACGCGGCGCGCATGCTGGCAAACTTGGCAAAATCGGACTCATCGTCTTCCTCCAGCCACATGTCTGGCGAGACGTACTCTGTCCAGCGCGTGAGCGAGCGATAGCCTTTGATCCACGCGACCGCCTGAGCGCTATACGGCGCCGCGAAAAGGGCGTTCGCTTGCGGATGCAAGTCGATGCCACTGAAGTTTGGCCCGTTTCGCAAGAAGCCCGCACTTTGTAACAATTTGAAGAAAAACAGCGTCGCTTGTGGCAGCGGAGTGTCAGACGCGGTTCCCAGCGCCTCTTCCCACCCCAGGGCTTTGGTCAGCTTGGTAAGAAAGGGTTTCGTCGGTCGCCCCTTACTGGTGAGGTCGATGCGGCCAAGCTTGCGCAACGTCTCCACTAAAGCAACGAAGCGCAACACCACTGCTGCCGGTTGCAGCGCAAATCCCGACTCGCCCACGCCGCCGACGGCTGTTAGTGACAACGCGGTTGGCGGGGTTACCTCCACCCCGGTGAGCAAGCCACGGTCAGAGAACACTTCTGGACGATAATGGTACTCATCGATCTGTAGGCCGCGGGCGTAGCCGTACGCTTGGTCCCATTCACGTAAAAGAACAAGGCCTTTCCCCAGGAGGCTATTGAGCGCGCCATAAAAAGGCTCGATACGAGAGTACCCGTAGGCCGGGCGTTGTTCACGCGCAGGGAATGGCAACCCTAACATGAGGAGTTCGACGGCAAACTCCCGGGTGGGAGCAGTCTGGCCATGACGTTTGAGCAAGCCCAACCCTGCGCGTTCGAAAGGAGAGAGACCCTCAAGCACGGCTTGCACAGCAGGGGGATCCGCGAGTCCTCTGAGGATCGCTTTCGTGCAGGCTTCTTTATTCAGTTTGATCGCGTCTTTTCCCACCCACAGTCGCGCCAACTTTTTGAGGACCTCCGCGTTGTATTTGGGCAGGTGCGCGGCGTAATCGAGCGGGAACGGCTGCGGAGGAGGCGCAGAATGGCGAGATCCCCAACTCATGCGTCAATCACCTTTGGCGTGTGGCCGGCTTTCAGCAGTTGCTTAATCACCCACTCGCCTTGTCCCGGTTGAATAATGGCCACACAATCTGAGAGTTGTGCAAGAATGGCTGCCCCCACGCGGCGGTCCGCCCGGAGCGTTTGCAGCAGGAAAGGATTGGCCACTTCGATGACCGTGAGATTGGCGTGCAGTACGGGTCCGACAGGTCCAGCCGGTTCGATTGGATCAGCGGCGGGCTGCTGTGGCGGGACGAGGCTCAGTCGTGATGGTTTCATGGGTGTGCCACTCCGTTTCGTCAGCAATGCGGTAGCTATAGCCTTGCTCAGTCAGAAAGAGCTGGCGATGATGGGCGAATTCTTGCTCTTCGGTATCGCGGCTCACCAACGTATAGAAGTGCGCTCGACGCCCGTCCGCTTTCGGGCGCAGCACCCGGCCCAGTCGTTGCGCCTCTTCTTGGCGGGAGCCGAAGGTCCCGGAGACCTGAATCAGGACCTCAGCGTCAGGCAAGTCGAGGGCAAAATTGCCGACCTTGGACAACACCAGGAGTTTCAGCTCGCCACTACGGAAAAGCCCGTAGAGCCGCTCACGCTCACGTTGGGACGTCTTCCCAGTAATAAGCGGAGCCTGGCATTCTTCGGCGATGTGTTTGAGCTGTTCGAGGTACTGTCCAATAATCAGAATTGGTGTGCGGGGATGGGAGGCGAGCAGCTGTTGTACCAACGGTCGTTTGGCGGAGTTTTCCGCCGCGACGCGGAACTTCTCACGTGGGCCGGCAAGGGCATACTCCATGCGCACCTCGCGCGGCATGGCGCAGCGCACCTCCGTGCACAGCGCCTCGGCAATCCATCCCTGTCCTTCCAAATCCCGCCACGGCACATCGTATTTTTTCGGCCCGATCAGGCTGAAGACATCGCTCTCGCGTCCGTCTTCACGAACGAGCGTAGCCGTGAGTCCGAGACGGCGGCGCGCCTGCACTTCGGCGGTCACTCGAAAGACGGGAGCCGGCAGTAAATGCACCTCGTCATAAATGATCAGACCCCACTCGTGTTGGTTGAATAAGGCGAGATGGGGAAAGTCCTCGGTCTTATCCGCGCGATGCGTCACCATTTGATAGGTGGTCAGGGTGACCGGACCAATATCCTTCACGGCGCCGGTATACTCCGCGATGTCGGCGGCGGTCAGCGTAGTCTTGTCCAGCAACTCGCGCCGCCACTGTTCAATCGAGGTGCCGCCAGTGGTGAGGATAAGCGTCGATTGACCGAGCTGTGCCATGGCAGCCAGGCCGACGAGCGTTTTTCCGGCGCCACACGGCAG
>JACQEL010000483.1 GCA_016200595.1 Deltaproteobacteria bacterium | reverse complement strand
CACTTTCCAAGATGACCCGGTGGGCCTCGCGACTTGCCAATTTCTGGGTGTAGACAACTTTCTGTGGGCTTCCGATTACCCGCACGTAGATTCCACCTGGCCGCACTCACAGTCGGTCATTGAGCAACATTTCGCCGGGATGCCTGCGGGGGACAAGCAAAAGATCCTCTGTGACAATGCGGCGAAACTCTACGGGATTGCGCTAGAGTAATCTTCCGGTGCCACCAGGAGAGCGGTTGATGACCTTTGAGAAGATCCTAGCGCAGGTGCGAGAACAGTTGCAGCGCGAAGGGCGGGTGGCGTACCGCATCCTCAAGCGCCTCTTCGACTTGAGCGATGACGACCTGGAAGACCTCAAGGCCGACCTCATCGATGCCAAACGCGTCGCCGTCGATGAAGAGGGGAAGGTGTTGGTGTGGGTCGGCGACGCTGCAGTTGCCAGTTCCCAGTTGTCAGTTGTCAGTTCCTCCCGCCTCCCCACTCTGCAGACTTCGGACTTCGGACTTCGGACTTCGGACTCTAAACCCCAGTCACTAGACGCTAGACGGGATGCCGGCGAACGTCGGCAGTTGACCGTGATGTTCTGTGACGTGGTGGGTTCCACTGCGCTCTCGGAGCAACTCGATCCTGAAGAGCTGCGCGAGGTGATCCGGGCCTATCAAGAGACCTGCGCTGGAGTGATCGGCCGCTTCGAGGGACATATCGCGCAGTATTTGGGTGATGGGTTGCTCGTGTACTTTGGTTACCCGGTGGCTCATGAGGATGATGCCCAACGGGCTGTGCGAGCAGGACTAGAGATCGTTGCTGCTCTGCAAAAATGGGTTCCCTCTCCCCGTGGAGCCTTGATGAATCAAGGCTCCACCGAGGGGCAAGCTCAGAGCCGCGCGCGTCAGCAAGCGGCGGATATTCCGCTCCCTCACGGTCGCGGCTCGGATCTTTTCCTACCCCATCACCTCCAGGTCCGTATCGGCATTCACACCGGGCCGGTGGTTGTGGGCGAGATGGGCGGCGGGGGCAAGCGGGAGCAGTTAGCCTTGGGGGAGACGCCGAACATTGCCGCGCGACTGCAGGGGCTGGCCGAGCCCGACAACGTGGTGGTGAGTGCAGCGACACAGCGATTGGTGGCCGGCTTGTTTGAATGCCAGGACTTGGGGCCACAAGCACTCAAGGGCATCTCCACTCCGATGGCGGTGTATCGGGTGGTAGGCGAAGGCACGGCGCGGACCCGCTTTGATGTAGCGGTCGGGAGAGGCTTGACGCCGTTAGTGGGCCGCGAGGAAGAACTCGGACTGCTGCGGCGACGTTGGGAGCAAGCGAAGGAGAAGGCAGGGCAGGTGGTACTGCTCAGTGGCGAGGCTGGCATTGGCAAATCGCGGCTGGCACAGACCCTCAAAGAGCAGGTCATTGCCGAAGGAGCCAGTCGTATCGAGTTTCGCTGCTCGGCCTATCATCAGAACAGTGCGTTCTATCCCCTTATCGAACATCTGCAGCGGCTCTTGCAGTTTGCATCTCAAGAGACACCTCAGGCCAAGCTCACCAAACTCGACCAGGCCCTCGCGAGGTATTGTTTTCCGCAAGCTGACACCCTTCCCTTGTTGGCAGCCTTGCTCTCGCTGCCGCATCCCGAGGGCACTCTACCTCTTACCCTGAGCCCCCAGAAGCAGAAGCAAAAGACCCAGGAAGTCCTGGTGGCGTGGGTCGTGGAGGAGGCGGAAAGGACACCAGTATACTGTGTCTGGGAAGATCTGCACTGGGCTGATCCCTCCACGCTGGAGGTGCTCACGCTCGTCCTTGATCAGGTGCCTACTACTCGACTACTGGTTCTCCTCACCTTTCGTCCTGACTTCACCCCGCCCTGGGGCGCGCGCTCCTACCTTACCCAACTCACGCTCAATCGTTTAGGACGGCAGCAAGTCGAGGCGATGGTCGGGCAAGTCACAGACGGTAAGACACTGCCAGTTGAGGTGCTGCAGCAAATTGTGGCCAAGACCGATGGCGTACCGCTGTTTGTCGAAGAGCTGACCAAGATGGTCAGCGAGTCCATAGAGTCTGTAGGGTCTGTAGGGTCACACGGCCGTGCGCCTGTGACCTTGGGTATTCCCTCCACCCTTCAGGATGCGCTGATGGCGCGGCTCGATCGGCTGGCGCCGGTGCGAGAGCTTGCGCAGATAGGGGCCGTGCTGGGCCGCGAGTTCAGTTACGAACTCCTCCACGCCGTCTCTTCATTTGACGAGGGGATGTTACAGCAGGGGCTGCGGCAGTTAGTCGAGGCGGAGTTGATCTACCAGCGCGGGCTGCCGCCACGGGCGACCTATCTCTTCAAGCATGCGCTGGTGCAGGATACCGCCTATCAATCGTTACTGAAGAGCAGACGCCAGCAACTGCATCAGCAGATTGCTCAGGTGTTGGCCGAGCGGTTTCCTGAGACAGTCGAGACCCAGCCGGAATTGCTCGCCCATCATTACACTGAGGCGAGTCTCATCGCCCAGGCCGTTCCGTACTGGCAGCGGGCTGGGGAAAGAGCCGCCCAGCGTTCGGCCAATGTGGAAGCGGTCACGCATCTCACCAAAGCGCTAGAACTTCTGCACCTACTGTCCGACACCCCTGAGCGCGCTCAGCAAGAACTCGCATTGCAACTTGCCCTGGGGGCTCCCTTGATGGCTACCAAAGGCTACGCGGCTCCCGAAGTTGAACAAGCTTACAACCGGGCGCGGAAGCTATGTCAACGGATGGGCGAAAACCCTCAACTCTTCCGGGTGCTACGGGGATTATGGGGGTTTTATATGCAGCGGGCAGAATTACAGACGGCGCGAGAATTAAGTGAGCAGCTCCTGAACCTCGCCCAGAGCGTGCAAGACGCGGCTCTTCTCTTGTTGGCTCACTATGGACGGGGATGTACCTTGTATTACCTTGGAGAATTGGCCTCGTCTCGAGAGCACCTGGCGCAAGGGACTACCTTTTACAACCCCCAGCAGCATCATTCCTTGACCTTCCTCTATGGGGGGTCTGAGCCCGGGATAGCTTGCCGTACCCTTACAGCCGTTATCTTGTGGCTTCTTGGCTATCCGGATCAGGCCCTAAGAGGGATGCTAGAGGCTTTCGCTTTAGCCCAGGAGTTGTCTCAACCCTTTAACCTCGCTTGGGTCCTGAGCTTTGTTGCCCGACTCCATTACCTTCGCCGCGAGGGGCAGGCAGTCCAAGAGCAGGCAGAAGCTGAGATTGCCCTCTCCGGCGAGCACGGGTTTCCGTATTGGTTGGCAGTGGGGACTATTCTGCGAGGCTGGGCACTGGTCGAGCAGGGAAAGAAAGCAGAGGGGATCTCACATCTGCGTCAGGGCCTGGCCGCTCACCGGGCCACGGGATCAAGTCTGGACCGGCCGTATTATCTTGCCATGCTGGCCGAGGCGTGTGGGAAAGCAGGTCAGGCAGAAGACGGACTTCAGGTGGTGGCCGAAGCGCTAGCTGCGGTGGACAAAACTGAGGAACGTTTTTACGAGGCGGAGCTGTATCGGCTCAAAGGGCAGCTGACGCTCCGACAGTTCAACGTTCAAGGTTCAAGGTTCAACGTTACCAATCCCCAGCCCTTAACCCCTAACACCCAGCACCCAGCACCTAACACCCAAGCGGAGGCGGAGGCCGAAGCGTGTTTTCTCAGAGCCATCGACATTGCCCAGCGGCAACAAGCGAAGTCGTTAGAGTTACGGGCGGTAATGAGCTTGAGCCGTCTGTGGCAACAGCAGGGCAAGAAAACCGAAGCCCGGCAGATGCTAGCGGAGATTTACGGTTGGTTCACCGAAGGGTTTGAGGCGAAAGATTTGCAAGAGGCGAAAGCGCTGCTAGAAGAGTTAGCCTAAAACCCCTGCTTTCAAAGCGCATGGGAGTGGATATTGAAAAAATCAGAGAGAAGATCGGCCAATGGATAACCCGTAAGCAAAGGTAACAATATGATGACTAAGGAGCTGTCCATAAACAAGTGTAACAACTTCAGGCAATCGCCACTGAAGGGCAGATCGCGTAGTTCCAGTCCCCATGGAAAGCAGCTGGAAACAAATTGACCGTAGCGAATTGCTGTCGCGTGATGCGGATGCCAGTT
>JACQEL010000482.1 GCA_016200595.1 Deltaproteobacteria bacterium | reverse complement strand
CTCTGACTCCACCTGGCCACGCTCGCAGGAAGTCATCACCCGCGATTTCGCCGGTGTGCCTGAGACCGAGACGCAGAAGATCATCGCTGAGAACTGTGCGGCGCTGTATGGGATTGGGTAGTAAGTGTTATTAGGGCACGGCACGCCGTGCCCTAATCTCAAGCCATAGACAGAAAAACGTGGATATTTCGCTTATTTTAATAAAAATAATCACGCCAAATGAAATCCTCCGTGCAAACAAAGCAAGACATCTTAACCGTGCTCTCCGAACAGCACCCACAAATCAAAGCGCTTGGCGTGAAGAGGCTGGGGTTGTTCGGCTCCTTCGTACGCGGACAGCAGAGGGCGGAGAGCGACGTGGATTTCTTGGTCGAATTCGAGCCGGGCCAAAAGACCTTCGACAACTTCATGCAACTTGCTCTTTTGCTAGAGGATGTGCTGCAACGCCGCGTAGAACTAGTGACACCTGAAGCGCTCAGCCCATATATTGGTCCGTATATCCTCAAAGAGGTGGAGGATGTCTCTTTCGCCGCTTGAATATCTTCGTCATATCCTAAATGAAGCGGCATATCTCACGGCGGAGACGAACGCCTTGAGTAGAGAGCAATTTATGCAAAACGAGACAATGAAGCGAGCCTTCGTCAGAAGCATCGAGATTATTGGAGAGGCAACGAAGAAAGTGCCAGCTGAACTCAAGCGGCGCTACCGCGATGTCGAGTGGCGAGCAATGGCAGGTATGAGGGACAGGCTAATTCACGACTACTTCGGGGTTGACTACGAAATCGTTTGGGATGTGGTGACGAACAAGGTACCAGTGCTCTGTCAGCAAATAGAAGAGATTCTACGGTTGGAGAGTACTGATTGACCTTTTCATTCTCACTTGTAGGGCACTAGTGTTCCTGACTGTTTTGACGGAGCCAGCAGCGACGGAAGTCACAATCACCGATGAAAAATTGGTGGTCGCTTTGGCTGATGGCCGTAGCATTGTGATTCCGCTAGCTTGGTATCCCCGCCTCATGCACGGTACCCCAAAAGAACGACAGAATTGGCGATTGCTCGGAGACGGCTATGCCATCGAGTGGCCTGACCTTGACGAGCATATCGGCATTGAAGGATTGTTAGCCGGACGACGCAGTGGTGAAAGCCACAAATCTTTTGAACGCTGGTTGGCTACTCGGGGTCGTACACCTGCTGGATGACTTTCGAAGATATTCCTTTAGTCAGCCTTCATGCTCTATCCCTTCCTCCGTCCGCTCTTCTTCTCTCTCGATCCCGAGCAAGCCCATCACCTCGCCCTGAACGCACTCAAGTGGTTGCAGGTCTCCTCGGTCGCACCCATTTCGCCGCCGAGCGACCCGCGCTTGAGTCAGGAGTTGTGGGGACTGCGCTTTCCTAATCCCGTGGGTCTAGCCGCAGGCTACGACAAGAATGCTCAGGTTCCATTGGCATGGTCTGCCCTGGGATTCGGCTTTGCCGAGTTAGGTACAGTGACCGCCAAAGCTCAGGCCGGCAACCCTAAGCCGCGTATCTTTCGTTTGGAGAACGATGCGGCGCTCATCAACCGATTGGGGTTTAACAATGAGGGCGCTGCGGCTATAGCCCAACGGCTCACCAAGCTGTTACCTCCTAACCGCTCACATCCGATTCCTCTCGGCTTTAACCTCGGCAAGTCCCGTGTGACTCCTTTGGCAGAAGCGGTAGATGACTATGCCGAGAGCTGCGAGCGGCTTTTTCCTTTCGCCGATTATCTGGTCGTCAATGTCAGCTCGCCGAATACACCCGACTTGCGCAAACTGCAGGAAAGCGAACGTTTAGGGCGATTGCTTGAAGCACTATTAATGACTACCCGCCGCCTCGCCGACCAGGCCCACGTTCAGCCGAAGCCCGTACTGGTCAAGATCGCCCCGGATTTGCTTGACGAAGAAGTCACTGAGATCGCCCGCGTTTCCCAGGCGGCTGGCGTCTCTGGCTTGATCGCCACTAACACAACGATCGCCCGACCAACGTTGCGTAGTCCATTGCAAGAAGAAGGCGGCTTAAGCGGCCGACCGCTGGCGAAGCGGGCGCTAGAGGTGCTGCATGTACTATTCCGCGCGGTTGAAGGCAAACTGCCCCTGATCGGGGTGGGAGGAATTTTTTCTGCCGAAGATGCCTATGCTCGTATCCGCGCCGGTGCTTCCTTAGTGCAAATCTATACCGGCCTGATTTATGAAGGTCCGTTGCTCCCTCGTCGTATCGTTCGCGGCTTGCTTAACATTCTCGGAGAAGAGGGTCTCGGGCATCTCCGCGAGGCAGTGGGTAAAAATGTGTAAACTGGCTCGACTCACCTGGTAGACCTCAGTACAATTTTAGTTAACGCTACACTTTCATTTTAGAGGAGGCTCGCTTATGGCCGCAGCAATCCCTGAGCAGTACCAGGACCTTTTGCAAAAGAAAGCCTTCGCGCACCTGGGCACGGTGATGAAGGATGGCAGCCCGCAGGTCACTCCGCTCTGGTTCGATTATGACGGCACTCATATCCGTATTAATTCTGCGGAGGGACGCTGGAAGGACAAAAACATGCGTGCCCGACCGCAGGTCGCGCTAGAGATCCTCGATCCAGATAACCCTTATCGCTATCTCCAGATCCGCGGCAAGGTTGTCGACATCACCAAAGAGGGGGCAGACGCGCATATCGACTCGCTGGCGAAGAAATATCTCGACCAAGATAAGTACCCCTTTCGGCAGCCCGGAGAAGTACGGGTGATGTACAAGATCGAACCCGAACGCGTGTCGGCGATGGGATAATCGTCCCGTGCTTCGTCCGCCCTCACTATTAGCTGCTCAACTCTGCGAAGAGTCTTGCCTAACCACAAGATTCTTCGCTTGTCACTCAGCATAAAATCACTGAAAGTTGCTTTTTAGGACGTCACTATGAAAGCTATGCGTGCCCCTCAGTTCGGCGGCCCGGAACTTCTCCGGCTAGAAGATGCGCCAGATCCTCAGGTGAAAGAAGGTAACGTCATTATTCGCGTCAAGGCAACGGGTATTAATCCTGCTGATTTAGTGCGATTGTCAGGCCGTTATCCGCAAACTCTACCGCTCCCATATATTCCCGGCACCGATGTCGCTGGAGAAGTTGAAGCCCTTGGCGCCGGAGTCACTCAGGTGCGTGTGGGAGACCGAGTGTTTGGTCGCTCGCTGAATGGCGGCGGGTATGCGGAGAAAGCAAGTCTGCCGGCCAGTGAAACTATCCCCTTACCCGCCAATCTCTCGTTCGCTGAAGGGGCGGCGATTCCGGTTCCTTTTTACACCGCTTACGTCGCCCTCCATCACAAAGCCGCGCTCAAAGCCGGAGAAACCGTGCTGGTCTCAGCTGGTGGAGGTGGAGTCGGCGTCGCGGCGATTCAACTCGCTAAAGCTGCCGGGGCTCAAGTATTTACCACAGTTGGCTCGCAGGAAAAGGCAGAACGGACCAAGGCCCTCGGAGCCGACGTGGCCATGAATTATAGGACTCAAGACTTCGCCACCGAAGTGCAGAAACTCACTAACGGTAAGGGCGTGGACATCATTATTGAAAATGTTGCGACCGACAATCTCGCGCAAGATTTTGTCGCTCTGGCTCGCTTCGGCCGCATCGTGCTGATCGGCACCGGGACTGGTAAGGCGCCAGAGGCAACCTTTGGAGTGAGCACGGCCCTGATGAAAGACGCTACAGCTTACGGCATGGTCCTGGGAAACTCGGCTTCATCAATTCCGCATATCGCTAGCACCCTGACCTCGATGTTTGCTGCGGGCACGATTAAAGCCATCGTGCATAAGTCATATCCACTGCCTGCAGCTCCCCAAGCGCTACAAGACCTCTTGGCTGGGAAAGTCTTCGGTAAGCTTGTGCTCGTACCAGAGGCACGCTAGAGACATCTTGGAGAAGCAAACTAGGTTGGGCGCTAGGAGCAAACTGCGCAGGTTGTCCGGGAATGGGGAGGGTATGAAAATCTGCTCCTTCCTGAAAATGACCGGCAGCCAGAGGAGAACGGCATGAAGGCTTTCGAACTCAAAGACCAATTCGGCATCGACGCTTTGCAATTAACTGAACGTCCTGATCCCACTCTTGCTCATGGCCAAGTCGCGATAAAGGTCAAAGCCGTCTCGTTGAACTACCGCGACCTGATGACTGTTAAGCACGGCGGCACGCGCACTTTGCCTTCGCGGCTCATCCCTTGCTCTGATGGCGCGGGTGAGGTGGGACAGTTATGAAGCTCTATAATTTCTTTCGTAGCTCTGCTTCCTATCGGGTGCGCATTGCCCTCAATCTCAAGGGGTTACAGTACGAGTATGTGCCAATCCATCTGCGCCGCGGCGGAGGCGAACAGTACACACCAGCTTACACAGCTCTCAACCCGCAGGGCATCATCCCGACGCTGGAAGACGGGGGCCGCGTACTCACGCAATCGCTTGCCATCCTCGAATACCTGGAAGAACGCTACCCCGAACCGCCGCTCCTTCCCCGAGATCCTGTAGATCGGGCCACGGTACGGAGTATGGCACTGGCAGTCGCGTGCGAGGTCCACCCCTTGCAGAATCTACGGGTGCTAAATTACCTCAAAGATGTCCTGCACCACCCAGAAGAAGAGCTGAACGTCTGGAGCCGACACTGGATCGTCCAGGGGTTGACGGCGCTAGAACAGATAGTGCAGAAGGTGCCCAGCCGTGGCACTTTCTGCTTTGGCCACACGCCTTCACTGGCAGATCTCTGTCTGGTACCGCAGTTGGTCAATGCCCGTCGCTTCGGCTGTGATTTGTCCGCTTGTCCAACGTTAGTGCAGATCGATGCCGTTTGCTGTGCACTGCCTGCCTTTGCGAAGGCAGCACCAGAAAATCAACCGGATGCGGAGTGAACAAGTATCTTCAGGAGGAATCATACCTATGGAACAGATCCGCGCAGTCGTTGTCGATCCCAGCGCACCAGACCGACTAGTGATTCGGCCGGTACCAGCGCCCGCTCCCTTACCTTCGGAGGCGTTAGTGCGGGTTGCTGCCATATCACTCAATCTCGGTGAGGTTCGTCGCGCAATGACAGCTGATGCAGGTTGGCGGCCCGGTTGGGACTTGGCCGGAACCGTGGAAAAAGCCGCCGCCGACGGCTCCGGGCCACGGGCGGGCGCGCGCGTGGTCGGTTTCGTGCCTGCAGGGGCCTGGGCTGAATTGGTCGCGGTACCCACCAATGCCTTAGCCACTCTGCCCGACTCAGTTTCCTTTGCCCAAGCCGCCACTTTGCCGGTTGCTGGTTTGACCGCGCTTTATTCGCTGGACCGCAACGGCTTGTTGCTCGGCCGCTCGGTGTTGGTCACTGGCGCCTCCGGTGGCGTAGGGCATTTTGGCTGTCAACTCGCTCGGCACGCGGGCGCACGGGTAGTCGGCGCAGTGCGGCGGGCAGAGCGCGAGAAGCACGCGCGAGAAGCCGGCGCGCACGAAGTCGTCATTGGCGAGGACATTTCTCCCGCAGCGAAGTTAGGGCCATACCATTTGATTCTCGAATCGGTCGGTGGCTCCTCATTGGCCGCCGCGCTCTCTATGATCGCGCCTGACGGTGTTTGCGTACTTTATGGCATTTCGGCCGCAGCGGAGGTAACTTTCAACGCCAGGAGTTTCTTCACCGTCGGCGGCGCCAGTCTCTACGGGTTCATCCTTTTCCACGAAGTCAAACGCTGGCCTGCTTCGGACGGACTGGCGCGGTTAGTGCGGTTGGTCGCGGAAGGAACATTGCACCCGCCGATCGAGGTGGAAGCGCCATGGAGTGAAATCGCCACGGTGGCGAACAAATTCTTCAATCGTGGTATCCCCGGTAAGGCGGTGTTGTGTTTGTAAGCGTAAAGCCTGCCTGCTTCCTAGAGCAAAGAAGGTCTGTATGAAATTTGGCCTCTTCTACCAACTTCCCTGCTCTCCCGAGCAGAATGAAGCAACGCGCTACTACGAAACCATCGAGCAGATCGTATATGCTGAGGAATTGGGCTT
>JACQEL010000481.1 GCA_016200595.1 Deltaproteobacteria bacterium | reverse complement strand
GACCAGGGTTACGCAACGAAAATAGCAACGAGCCATCTGCGCCATTGAAGACAAACACCGCGCCTTCAGAACGCGTTCCCTCCCCGGTCTTGTAAGGAGCACCAATCAAGATGTCCGGTACTCCATCCCCATTAAGATCCCTGGCTGAGGCGACACGCCAACCGAAGCCTTCCCCAGCCTGTGGAAACGGATCAGTGAGGGCGTAGAGCAATTTCCCTGTACGACCACTGAAAGCAAAGACCCGCCCCTGCACACTGATCTCACCGACAGGGGTGTAGGGCGCACCCACCAGAACGTCTGGCGATCCATCCTGATCCAGGTCACCAGCATTAGCAACGGACCAGCCAAAAGCCATGCTCTCGAGCGGCGGCGGCGGGGCTAAGGTGCGCAGTACTTTGCCAGTTTGCCCATCGAAGACAAACACTCGTCCCTCTCCTTCTTGGGCAAACGCACCGACAAGCAGTTCAGGGACTCTGTCGCCGGTGAGGTCACCAAGGGTAGCGACTGACCAGCCAAAACCGGCGCCGTATTGCCGCCGCGGTGCTTGCAACGTATGGAGTAAGGTGCCTGTTTTACCGCTGAAGACAAACGCCTCGCCACTTCCACTTTGACCGAAGGCGCCGATAAGCAGATCCGGCACACCGTCCCGATTAATATCGCCCGTCGTAGCAACGGCGCTCCCGAAAGCAGCTCCCGGCTGCGGAGAAGGAAGGTCGAGCGTCAGCAAAAGCTTGCCACTCTGTCCGCTGAAGACAAACGCGCGGCCCTGATTCACATTCGCCTGCCAATAGTGCTCATACGCACCGACCAAGTAGTCAGCTACTCCATCGCCATCAAGGTCACCGACTACGGCTAGTGACGAGGCGAAACCGGTGAACGAAAGGCGTAGAGGATGGTCGAGAGTGAGAAGGTGAGGAGCAGCCCAAGCCGGCAGACTCCAGAGCAGCAAGAAGACAAAAACGATACTACCAGAGCAGCGACAGCAACTCTGCATAAGAGAGCCTCTTTCTCAGCAAACAGTTACGACCGTAAGCGTTCAGCTATTAGCTTTCAGCAGTCAGCCCGGCAGGAAAACATAAGAGGTCTTGTCCAGCTTCTGGCCTGAGGAAGCGCTGCCTGCTTGCGGCATCTCTTTGTTTTAGCTGAAAGCTGACGGCTGACGGCTGAATGCTTACTTACGGCCTGCCACTCTCCAGCACTAAGGGCAACTGTTGGAATCCGAAGACGATTGGACTAACCGTTTGCCGTACAGCCGGAGCCTGACCAGGCTTGAGCACTGGGAAACGATCAAGAAATGCGTTGAGTGAAATCTTCGCCTCAGCTCGGGCCAGCGGGGCGCCCAAGCAGTAGTGGATGCCCATGCCGAAGGACACGTGATTGCGCAGGTCGCGGTCCAGGCGGAATTCATCGGGATAGGGAAACTCTAGCGGGTCACGATTGGCTGCGCCGAAGAAGACCATGACCATATCGCCTTCTGCGATTTTGACCCCTGAGACTTCCACGTCCCGCGCTGCCACCCGGAACAATTGCTGGATCGGGCTCTCATAACGCAACGTCTCCTCGATGACAGTCTCGACTAGGCTGCGATCTTCGCGCAGTCGCTGCCACAGGGCTGGACGCTCGACTAATACGTTGAGGATATTACTCATCAGGTTGGTGGTGGTTTCATTGCCAGCGATCAATAACAAGATGCAGAATCCCAGAATCTCCCACTCTTCGAGAGACTCACCCTCCACTTCAGCCTCTACCAACGCCGTGATCAGGTCGTCCGCGCCGTGGGCGCGTCGAGCCGCTGCGATCTGGCCAAAGTAGGCAACCATTTCCTGAGTGTTCTTCATCCGCTCTTCCAGGGAGATTGAAACGAGCGCGGAGATGAAGGTATCTGACCAACGTTTAAAGGTGGGATATTCCTCTCCAGGAATCCCCAGCAGACGCGCGATGACCGTCACCGGCAGTGGAATAGTGTAGGACTGCACGACATCGACCTCTCCTCTCCCCATCTCATATAATTGCTCATTGGCCACTTGAGTAATCCAGGGTTCCAGAGCTTCGACGCGCCTGAGCGTAAAGGCCTTATTCACCAACCGACGGAAGCGGGTATGACGAGGGGGATCATCGGCAATGAGGACCAGGCGCGGAAATATCCCCTTCTCGATCAGAGGATTTCGTGCCGAAGAAAACGTGTCATGGTCACGCAAGGCATGGTAGACGTCCGCATATTTCATCAGCGCCCAGGCTTTGAAGGACTCATCGAGGCCAGGAATGACCCCAGCAGGCAAGAACACGAATTCCGTCGGCGTCTGCTCACGCATTTGCTGATACACCGCATAGGGGTCGGTCACGAAGGTGGCAAGGTGTTCTCGCATCTGCTCCAACGTCAAGCTGGGACTCATTTCCATGCTGGTTTCCATAATGGCACCTACTCCTTCTTGGCTTTTCCTACGCCCTTCAGTGGAAGTTTGAAATGGGGGCTGGCACGGAGAAAGACAGAGCGGTGTGGTTCTGGTAAGAGCGTAAAGCGTAAAAAGGGACTACCGAATTCTCCATCACGTTTTACATTTTAGTCTTCATTACGTTTTACTCGTTACGTTTTACGCCTTGGTATCTAATATGAGTATCCGTATTCTTTCCCCCCTAGTACAACAACGCATTGCCGCTGGTGAGGTGGTCGAACGGCCGGCGAGTGTAGTCAAAGAGTTAATCGAGAATGCCCTGGACGCGGCAGCTGATACGATTCGTGTGGAAATCCAGGAAGGAGGACGCCGTCTCATTAAAGTGACCGACACTGGCTCCGGCATGCCTGCTGCCGATGTCCCACTGGCGTTCGAGCGCTTTGCCACGAGCAAGATCGTCAGCGAAAATGACCTCTATGCCGTGCGGAGTTTGGGTTTTCGTGGCGAGGCACTCCCGAGCATTGCCTCAGTGTCTCGGGTGCGTCTCTTAACGAGGGAACGGAATGCTCTTCTGGGCAGCGAAGCACGGAGTGAAGGAGGAAAGCTCGTTTCTTTGCAAGAGGCTGGTGCTGCAGTGGGGACAACCGTGGAAGTCTGGGACCTGTTCTACAACACCCCTGCTCGGCGTCAGTTCCTACGCAGCCTACGAACCGAATATGGTCATATCCTAGGAGTATTCAACCGTTTCGCCCTTGCCTTTCCCGAAAAAAGCTTTTCGATCTATTTTGACGGCCGCGAGGTCTATCATTTTCCACCCACTTCGTTGTCAGAGCGTATCACTGCCTGTTTCGGTCGAGAAGCCACCGCAGGGTTAGAGGAATTTGAGAGTACGGGAATTGCCGGCAGAGTATGGGGGTTTGTTTTGTCTAGCGAAGAAGTTTGGCGCCGGCGCTATTATTTTTTCGTGAACCACCGGCCGGTACGCAACCGCACTCTCTACCGCGCGGTGCGTGACACCTTGCAGGGCGAAGGCGGTATGGTGTTTCTCTTCCTGGAGCTGCACCCCTCACAGCTCGACATTAATATTCATCCGGCGAAGAGCGAAGTGCGTTTTCGCAATGATGTGGCCATGTACGAGTTGGCGCGTGGCGCCTTACAACGCCGTGCCCTGCCCTCCTGGTTGCAAGCCGGCAAGGTCGCGGAACCGGCAGAAGCCTACAATGCAAGCGCAGCTGGAGGTTTCACCCTCATCGGTCAGATCGAGAACACCTTTCTGCTCACCCTCGCCGAGGGACATCTCTATCTGCTGGACCAACATGCCGCCGAAGAACGGGTGCTGTACGAACAGTTACAGCAAGGGAAGATGCAAAGCCGTGCGTTGATTGCCCCCCAGGTCGTAACGCTCTCGCACGAAGAACAAACTTTCTTAGAGGAACACCAGCCAGAGATCAGTGCGTGCGGTTTTACCGTCGAGCCGTTTGGTTCCCAGGTAGTCGCCCTACGTGCCATTCCCCTATGCGTGGATCCTAGAGAGTCAGGTCTGCTATTTTCCCGCTTGCTCATGCGTGTACGCGGCCAAAAGGAAGATTTTCGCCAGGCCCT
>JACQEL010000480.1 GCA_016200595.1 Deltaproteobacteria bacterium | reverse complement strand
GCTGACGGTCTCCACCCGCATGGCGACCGATTTCCATCTCGTGCGCTCGGCGGACCAGGGTGGGCGTAAAACCGCTCGGCGAGGGCGATTCTTGTCGATTGACTTTGTCGATAACGGACCGGGAATTCCCCTTGAACGTCTTCCGCAGCTCTTTACCCCATTCTTCACGACGAAGAGCCGTGGCACGGGGTTGGGGCTAGCGATTAGTCAACGTATTGTGGCTCAACATGGTGGTACGATCCGAGTCGAAAGCACTCCAGGCCAGGGCACTCTTTTTCATGTCTACTTACCGGTCGCCTCTGTATAACTTATGAGCCAAGGGACCATTCTCGTTGCCGACGACGAAGATCTCATTCGCCGTGTGCTAGCCGATGCTTTAGGTGAATTAGGCTACACCGTCGAAACGGTTGACACCGGGACTCACGCCTGGACTTGTCTACAAGAACGCGCCTTTGACCTGGCCTTTATTGACATTCGTATGCCAGAGTTGTGTGGTCTTGACCTCTTAGTGCGAGCCAAGGAGGCACGGATTCACACCCCGATTATTATCATGACCGGACAGACCACCTTAGCGAATGCCATAGAGGCGATGAAGCGCGGGGCTTTCGATTACCTGCCGAAGCCTTTTGATCTCAACGAGGTCAGTACCTTGGCGGCCCGGGCATTGGAGGCACGTCGGCTGACCGCCGAGCACGACCAGCGTCCCCTCACCGCAGTACGGGGCGGTAATGAGCAGCTTATTGGCCACAGTCTGGTCATGCAGCAGGTATATAAGACGATCGGACGGGTGGTCAAAAGCGACGCGACCGTGTTGCTGCAGGGAGAGAGTGGCACCGGGAAGGAACTGGTCGCCAGATTGATCCATCACTACTCGGATCGCTGGCGTGCGCCTTTTATTGGGATTAACTGTTCAGCAATTCCGGCTGATCTGCTGGAAAGCGAGTTTTTTGGTCACGAGCGCGGCGCGTTTACCGGTGCGCTCGAGCGGCGCATCGGTAAATTTGAGCAAGCGACCGGCGGAACTCTGTTCCTCGATGAGATCGCCGATATGCCGCTCGCGTTACAAGCAAAACTCCTGCGGGTCTTACAAGAACGCGAGTTCGTCCGCGTTGGTGGACGGGAGACCCTCAAGGCCGACGTCCGTATCATTGCTGCCACGAACCGAGATTTGACTGCTGCCGTGAGAGAAGGCCATTTTCGTGAAGATCTCTACTTCCGCCTGCGGGTCGTGCCCATCACTCTTCCTCCGCTTCGCCAGCGCCGGGAGGATATTCCTGAACTGATGGCGTTCTTTCTCGACAAAATTAACCGTGACATGGGCACGTCGGTGGCTGGGATTTCGCCTGAGGCGCAGGCGCTTCTCATCCACCATCCCTGGCCGGGCAATGTGCGGGAACTCGAAAACACCCTCCTGCGCGCGGCCGTATTAGCGCCGGGGCGCTTGCTCACTCCGGTTGATTTGGCGCTGTCAACAACGGAGATGGTGTTACCCACGGATTTGGCTGAACTGTCGTTTGAAGAGGTCGTCCGGCGTAAGCTGAAGGCCTATTTTCAACAAACAGCCCCTCTGGAACCGTGTGATCTTTACTCGATCGTCATCGGCCAAGTGGAAAAACCGTTGATCGAGCTGATGCTTGAGTACACCGGCAGCAATCAGCTCAAAGCTGCGGAATTGCTCGGCATCAATCGTAATACGCTGCGTAAGAAGATCACCGACCTCAAGATTACTGTGAAAAAATAAGGAGCTCTCATCAGGGCATTCCCCTCGCATGACTTATAGCGAGTTTCACCTGGGTGAGACCCGCAATCGAGGGTAGGACAGGCTTCCAGCCTGTCCAAAGCACGGGCTAGAAGCCCGTGCCACCAAGAATCTCAATTGCCGACCTTGTTCAGCAAAATTCATTAGGCGAGAGGACCCTGGCCAGAACGCGAGTTACGCTGCCAGGTCTGCGAGGACTTCAGCCGGGTGACTACGGGGAGTTACCGCGTCATAGGCTTTGAGGATTTTTCCGTGTTCATCTATGAGGTAGCTGATGCGTCGTGCGTAGCCCGCCTTGGCATCATCGCAAGCACCATAGGCGAGGCCGAGCACACGTGTGGTGTCGCACAGCAGGGGAAAGGGAAAGCTGAACTTTTGCGCGAAAGCCGCGTTGTCTGCTACGGTATCGAAACTCGCTCCGAGTACTTCTACATTCTGGGCGCGAAAATCAGCAATCTGGTCGCGGAACCCGCGGCCCTCGGTGGTTCACCCCGGCGTGTCGGCTTTGGGATAAAACCATAACAGCACCTTCTTGCCACGCAGATTGGCAAGCGAGAGGTCTTTTCCTTCATGCGTCTGGACCGTAAATGCCGGGGCGGTATCGCCAACTTTTAGCAGCATGGGTTGCTCCTTTGCTTCGCTTATTTCTTGGTTCTCAGACTTCAGAGACACTCGCAGAAACTCCACGCCTCTGCAATCTTCGCTAGTAGATGACCACAGAAATTTTGACAGGCAGAGATTGCTTCGTCGCTCCGCTCCTCGCAATGACCGCCCTCCGCGTCATTGCGAGCGCAGCGAAGCAATCTCACGGCATGACCATACCCTGACCTGTCAGAACTCTTGTGGTTGTCCACTAGGTTAGTGGTTCAGTTTGGAATTTTCTGTAAAACGTCTTGATTGTACGTAATAGTCGCGCGTTGCTTGAGGTAGCGCACGAGGTCTTCGACCGCGGCATCTTGCTGACGTTTGAGCAGTTCGTCTCGTATAGCGGTCTTCTGTTTGTCGAACTCTTGCGGGTTGGGTGGAATCTGCTCTTTCAGCACGGCGACAAAAGCGTTTCCTCCCCAGAGGTAGGTCTGCGGAACGACTGGGGCGTCGCTGGTTAAACGAAACGCCGCAGTTTTCAAATCTGGGAGGCTGCCGATCTTGGGGATGTAGCCGCCCTGCCGCGTGAAGGGCCCAGTCGCTTCGACTTTTAAATTTTCTTGGGCGGCGACCGCGGCCAAGTCCTTGGTTTCCTGCACGCGCGCGAGTATGGCCTTGGCTTTTTCTTGCGCGAGCTGCTCGGCCTTTTCACTTCTCCAGCGTTTCTCTGCCTCGTTGGCAACCGTGGCAAAGTCGGGGATCGCCGACGGTGCTTTCTCCTGCGGGGAGAGTAAATACCAGGTGTCTTGTATTTGCACAGGCTCACTCACTTGTTGTGTAGATAAACTAAAAGCGCTCTCAATCAGCGCGGGTTGACGTCCGAGGTCAGCCAGGGTCTCGTCGCGTGCGACCAGGGGTGTGTCGACGGGCGTCAGCCCCGCGGCTTGGGCGACCTCCGCCAGTGGAGTGCCGTTTTGCACTTTGCTGCGGTCCTCTTGCGCGCGCTGGCGGGCCAGGTCGCGCGCGCGTTCCTGGATTAACTCCTGGCGAATTTCTTCTTTGACTTCAGCGAGCGGGCGCGCCTGCTCGGGCAGCGCTTCCTCCACCTTGATAATATCGAACCCATACTGGGTCTCAACCAGATCACTGACCTCACCCGCCTGCAGCTTGAAGGCGGCATCTTCGAACGGTTTGAGCAGATGGCCGTGTTCGCGCGCAAAAGTTCCCAGATCCCCTCCCTGCGGCGCGGTCGCCGTGTCCTGGGAGTAGGCCTTGGCGAGAGTAGCGAAGTCCTCGCCGTTACGGGCGCGCTTCAGGATATCACTTGCTGTTTCTCGCGCTTTGGCCCGGTCTTCCGCCGCGGCGTCGGTAGAGACCGAGAACAAAATGTGCCTGGCGTGGATACGCTCTGGTGTGGTGAAGCGCGAGTCTTTGTTGTCGTCGTAGACTTCCGCTATGTCCTGGTCGGCAATCTGCACCTGTGGGGCAAAGTGTGTCGCGGGGTAGGCCACGTACACAAAGCGCACGTGTTCGGGTTGACGAAAAGACTCACGATGGGTGTTGTAAAATTCTTCCACTGCTGTTTTGTCGGTGGTGACCTGCGCCACTAAATTGGCCGATGCGACGCTGACAAAGGACAGATTGACCTTTTCGGAGGCGAGACGAAAAAGCTCCTGAACCTCCTCGTCCGTGACCCGTGAGGTCTTATTGATTAAGGCCTGGAGTTTTTGGCTCAGGAGTCGGGCGCGCTGCTCCTCTTCGAATTCACTCGCTGAGGCTTGGTAGAAGCGTAAGACGCGCAGGTATTGCGTCTGAGTGAACTTTCCGTCGGTCTGAAATACGGGCATGGCAGCAATGGCTTGACGTATTTCCCCATCATCGATCGAAAATCCCACCCGTTGGGCCTCGCCCACTAACAGCCTGGAGTTAATCAGTTGGTCGAGGGTTTGCCCTTTCAAGTCTAACATCTTCAGGAGTTCCGGGGTCAAGCGATCTTTATACGCCTCGCGATAGGAAGCCTTGACGTTCTCATAAGCGCGTTGGAAGTCTTTATAGGAGACGGTTTGGCCATTGATACTGGCGACCACATCAGGGCGGCCCCCGCTCACCGATCCACCGATGCCCCAAAAAATAAAAACCAGGACAATAATAGAAAATAAAACTTTAATTATTGATGATCGCGCGCGCCGGCGCATGAATTCAAGCACTGGTTTAAACCTCCTGTTCTTTAACCTATAATAAACAAAGAAAAAAAATCAACCTCTGGCCGCGACTTGCTCAGATACCGGAATTCTGCTAAAAACCTTGTTTTGCCACTGCTGGCGTCGGGGATAGAGGGAATAAAACGATGGTTTTTAGTTCGTTGTGGGGAATGCTTTCCGATGACCTCGCGATCGATCTGGGTACTGCAAACACTTTAATCTACGTAAAAGGACAAGGGATTGTCTGTAACGAATCATCGGTGGTTGCCGTGCAGAAAGATTTCCGCGGGAGTCGCCGGGTGCTCGCGGTCGGAATTGAAGCCAAGAAAATGTTAGGCCGTACTCCAGGGAACATTGTGGCTATCCGACCCCTGAAGGACGGCGTCATCGCTGACTTTGAAACCACGGAGGCTATGCTCCGCTATTTTATTCATAAAGTCCATAACCGCCGCGCACTGGTACGGCCGCGGATTGTGATTTGCGTGCCCAACGGTATTACTGAGGTCGAAAAGCGTGCGGTCAAAGAGTCGGCTGAATCGGCGGGTGCCCGCGAGGTCTACTTGATGGAAGAACCGATGGCTGCAGCTATCGGGGCCGGCTTGCCGGTGACTGAACCGGTGGGCAATATGATTGTCGATATCGGTGGCGGCACCACCGAAGTGGCAGTGATCTCGTTAGCGGGGATTGTCTTCTCTCGCTCCGTGAGGGTAGGAGGAGATAAGATGGATGAGGCCATCATCCAATATATCAAGCGGAAATATAATCTCTTGATCGGCGAGCGTACCGCGGAACTCATTAAAATTACTATTGGTTCGGCCTATCCAGGGGACGAGATTCAGACCATGCAGATCAAAGGACGAGATTTGGTGGCTGGAGTGCCGAAAACAGTGGAACTGAGTGATGAAGAGATCCGTGACTCGTTACTGGAGCCGATCAACCAGATTGTCGAGGCGGTGCGCGTAGCGCTCGAGCGCACGCCGCCAGAACTGGCCTCGGATATTGTCGACAAAGGGATCGTGCTGGCCGGTGGGGGAGCCCTGTTACGCAATCTTGACGTGCTGCTGCGTGAAGAGACGGGCTTGCCGGTGATGGTGGCCGACGATCCGCTGACGGCGGTTGTGATGGGGGCGGGGAAGGCGTTAGATGAGCTTTCTCTGCTCAGAGAAGTGGCGATACAATAGCGAAAAGATCGCGATCTGAGCGAGACTCATGCAGAGATTAGTCAGCCGACATCGGGTGATCTTATCTTGTGGGTTCTTTTTACTCCTCTCCTTGGTGCTGGCCGCGGTAAATACGCGCGCTTCCTACCAAATAGACCCAGTTGGAGTACTGTTGCTTGAAGTGATGCATCCGCTTCAGGTGGGAGTAACGGCGGTCAGTCAGCGGGCCGAGCGGTTGTGGGATCGGTATGTGGCGCTGTGGACTGTGCGTGAACAGAATGACGTGCTACGCCAGCGACTAGAATCGTTAGAGGGCATGGCGCAGCAGTCGATGGAACTTGACCTGACCAACCAGCGGCTGGAAAAACTTTTAACGTTGCGCGAAGAACTGGGGGTCAAGGCAGTCGCAGCTCATGTGGTGGGGCGCAGTCCAGTGGCGTGGGTGCAAACGGTGATTCTCGACAGAGGTGAGAACCATGGCATCACCAAAGGGATGGCCGTTCTTGTGCCCGAAGGGGTGGTGGGAAAGGTCATGTCCGTGAGTGCGCATACGGCGCGGGTACAACTTATTTCTGATCCCAATAGTGGAGTGGACGCTCTTGTGCAGCGTACGCGGACGCGGGGAATTGCGGCAGGGACGCTTGAAGGTGGTTGTACGCTGAAGTACGTCCAGCGTGGGGATGAGGTGGAGATAGGAGACCAAGTTGTAACCTCTGGCCTGGATGGTATATTTCCCAAGGGTCAGTTGATCGGAACTGTGGCGCGAGTGGGGACGAAAGATAGTCGAATGTTCCAAGATGTGGAGGTCATGCTCAGTGCCGAACTCGCCAAAGTGGAAGAGGTCCTGGTGGTCGCCCCCGGCGTTGTACGCGCGGGAGAGTGACGGCTCCAGGGAGAAAAATCGCTGGACTTTGCCGTTGCTGTTCTGTAGCGGAGTCAGTGCCATCCTCTTGCAAACCACGGCCTTTCATTATCTGCCGTGGATTCCAGACTTACTCCTGATTCTCTGTGTCTACCTTGGCATTTATCATCGCTCGGCCGGTGGAGCAGCCGGCGCCTTCTTTCTCGGCTACGGACTCGATACCTGCTCGGGCGTGCCCGTGGGAATGAATGCCTTTGCCATGAGCCTGGTATTCGCGGGAGTGACCGCGGTTTCACGCTGCTTGTGGTTGACCAATCCCGTGTCTGTGCTCTTCATGGTGTTTTTAGCCGTCGTACTCAAGACCAGTGCGTTCCTGTTTCTGGGCGAGTTTGGTGAACTCACCGAGGTGTTTCAGCCTATGGTGGCGCGCTATGTGATGTGGGATGCGACCGTGGCAATAGTGTTGACTCCGCTGGTGTTTACCTTGCTGTATCGCGGCGAGCCGTTCGACTATAGGGTGTAAATGCTTGAGTCTCACAGTACCCTCCGCCCGCGGGAATCGCCGCCTTCGTTTGCTCCTCGGTTAGGGGTCATCGCCTTACTGATTCTCCTGACCTTCGCCATTCTCGTCTCGCGCTTGTGGCGCTTACAGGTGCAAGAAGGCGAGAATCTCCGTTCCCTTTCTGAGAACAACCGACTCCGTCTCAAGCGGACTCCACCTTTACGCGGAGTGGTCTACGATCGGCAGGGACGAGTCCTGGTTGACAATCGTCCCTCGTTCAACGTTGTGCTCGTCCCGGAGGATGCTCCAGACGTGAGGGCGACTCTGCACGCGCTCTCCGATTACGTACCTGACACTACGGTGGTGCGAGGAGAAACGCTGCCGCATAATCCGCGCCGTCCGTCCTATGAGGGGGTGGTGCTGGCAAAAGATGTGGCCTGGTCAACCCTCGTGGCGGTGGAAGCCCACCAAGTCGATATCCCGGGAGTCGATGTCGAGGTCAGTACGAAACGGCAATATCCTCCCGCGGGCTTGGCGGCTCATCTGTTGGGTTACGTCGGCGAAGTCAATTCACGGGAAATGTCACTTTTCCCCGGCTATCGCCTGGGGGATCTCATCGGTAAATTCGGCATCGAGAAAAAGTGGGAAGCGGAGTTACGTGGTCAAGGCGGTGGGCAACAGATCGAAGTTGATGCCACTGGAAAAAGATTGCGTGTATTAGGAGAAGTGGAGGCGCGCGCTGGAAAAAGCTTACTGCTGACGCTGGATCGCGACCTGCAGCAGAAGGCCGAAGCTGCCCTCGAGGGGAGAGAAGGGGCGATTGTCGTCCTCGATGTTCACACGGGTGATGTGTTGGCGATGGCGAGCCGCCCTGTGTTTGATCCCAATGTGTTTGCGCGCGGCATCAAACTCGATGAATGGCACAGTCTGCTTGCCGATCCCCTCCATCCCTTGAGCAATCGGGCAATCCAAGGGCAATATCCACCCGGGTCCACCTTCAAGGTGCTCATGGCCGCCGCCGCCTTGGAAAAGGGGGTGATCACCCCGGCCACGCGGTTTTCCTGTTCCGGTGGACTGCCATTTGGTAACCATGTGTTTCATTGCTGGAAAAAGGGTGGGCACGGGAGTCTCGATCTGCAGCAGGCGATCGCCCAGTCGTGCGACGTCTACTTCTATCAGGTTGGCCAGCGGCTGGGCATTAATTCGATTGCTGAGTACGCGCGACGTTTTGGTTTAGGCCAACCTTTAGGCATCGCGCTGGATCACGAAGCCGGTGGAGTCATTCCTGATCCCGCGTGGAAAAAAGAAGTCCTCAATACCCCCTGGTTTGCCGGAGAAACCTTGTCGGTGGTGATCGGACAAGGGTATGTCACCGTTACCCCGTTACAGATGGCCGTGGTCGCGGCGACGATTGCCAACGGCGGCACGGTCTACCGTCCACGGGTGGTCAGGCAGGTCACTGATGATGAGAGTGGAACGGTGAAAGAGTATGAGCCTGAGGTCATCAATAAAGTCGGGCTGAAACCTGAGACGGTGCAACTCGTGCAAGCCGGCATGCGCGATGTGGTCAACAGTCCGACGGGAACCGGCAAGAAAGCCCAATTGCCGGACATCCTCGTGGCTGGGAAAACCGGGACCTCACAAGTGATTGCCGGAACCCGCGGCAAGGGAAAGACCCTCCCCCGGCAGTATCGCGATCATGCGTGGTTTATCGCGTTCGCCCCGGCGGATAATCCCGAAGTGGCGGTTGCCTGTCTGCTCGAACATGCTGGGGAAGGTGGGGGAGCCGCTGCAGCCCCGGTCGTGCGTCAGGTTCTGGCCGATTATTTCGCGCTGACCCGCGGAGAGAAACCCGAGCATGCTCAAGTTCGACCGAAGGTTGATATCACATCTTGATTGGCTGCTCCTGCTCTTGACCTTGATGCTCCTCGGCATTGGGGTGATGGCGGTATACAGTGCGACCTACCAAAGCGGCCATCGCCTGAGTCCGTGGGCGACGCGCCAGCTGAGCTGGGCCGCTCTGGGTCTCATTGGCATGTTTGCTGCCTTCGCCATCGATTATCGACGCCTGGAGAATTGGGCGTATGTGCTCTACGGCTTGTCGCTGGTGTTGCTCGTGCTGGTGCCGGTGCTGGGATCCTCTGGGGGAGGGGCGCGTCGTTGGATCGGGCTGGGCTTCTTTTCCGTGCAGCCGTCTGAATTAGCGAAGGTTACGCTGCTGTTAGTCCTGGCTCGCGACTTTCACCGTTACGCTCCGCCGCAGGGATATAGTTTGCGGGAATTGATTTATCCGGCCATTTTAGTGGCCATCCCGGCGGGGTTGGTCCTGGCCGAGCCCAACCTTGGCACCGCTATGGTCCTCGGTCTGCTCTTTGTCAGTCTGGTCTTTGCGGCCGGTGTCCGTTTGCGCTCGTTCACCCTGGCCGCACTCGCTGGTGGCGGGGTGTTGCCGCTGTTGTGGCATCACATGAAACCCTATCAAAAACAGCGGGTATTGTCGTTTCTCAACCCCGACAGCGATCCCCTTGGCGCTGGCTATCATATGATCCAGTCGAAGATCACTGTCGGTTCTGGAATGCTGTGGGGGAAGGGATTTTTGCAAGGAACCCAGAACCGTCTCGACTTCCTGCCGGAGAAACACACCGATTTCGTTTTCGCGGTGGTGGCCGAAGAGTGGGGGTTTATCGGGACTCTTGTCCTTTTGGCTCTGTATTGTGCCTTACTGATGCGCCTGTTGGTGATCGCCGGAAAGGCGCGTGATCGCTTCAGCGCACTCGTTGCCGTCGGCGTGGCTATCATCGTATTTTGGCAGCTGCTGATCAACATCGGCATGAACCTGGGCATGCTCCCGGTGGTAGGAGTGCCCTTACCGCTGCTGAGCTACGGTGGCTCGTCGCTGTTGACGGTGCTGATCGCCTTAGGCCTGGCGCTGAACGTCAGCACCAGGCGACTCTTGTTCTGATTACACGACGGTAGCGATAGCTTTGACTAAATGCGCCTTGGGCACGGCGCCCACTATCTGCTGCTGCACCTCTCCGTTCTTGAACAGGATTAAATTGGGAATGCCGCGTACGCCGTAACGCGCGGGCGTGCGCGGGTTGTCGTCCACGTTCATCTTGACGATCTTGAGTTTACCGGTGTACTCACCGGCGAGTTCCTCGACGATCGGGGCGATCGCTCGGCACGGGCCACACCACGGTGCCCAAAAGTCGATGAGCACGGGCACGGGGGACTTGAGCACGTCGCTGTCAAAGCTATCGTCGGACACCTGGGCAATATTTTCCGCCATGAGTTTTCCTCCCTGTCAGGCTTAGTCTTTCGTAGATAGCAAAAAACTGCGGCTGAACCTAGCCTAGTTTTGTGAGAGCGACGCGCGGCTGTCCTTGCGGGCACGTGACGAGGATAAAGCCACGGTGCCGCAGCGCGCTCGGCAATCAGGAGCCACTCAATTCCTGGGCGATATAGGGTGCAGCCTCGAACAGGACGTCCTGGAGAACTTCCCGGAGCGGCTTGTGGGAGTCTTCCAGTTTTGCCACGAGCACTGAAAGGACAGCGAAGTAGCGTTCTTTGCTCTCCAGGCTCATGTGGGCCAGGCGGGCTTTCATCACTTTCTGGAAACGCTGCTGGGTGGCGATGATTTGTTTGTCGAGGTCCTGGGCGATCTCGGGTATATCGGTCACAGCATCCTCCCGAGTTTTTTCTACTGTAAAGAGCAGAAAAGGGCGAGTCAAATCCTGCCCCCTTGACTCCCGCGGCGAACCTCTCTAGGGGGAAAGGCTTATGCGGGTGCTGGTCACTGGCGCAACGGGTTTCGTAGGCGGCATGGTAGCGCGTGAATTAGTCCGTGCCGGACGGGAGGTACGGCTGCTGGTGCGGCCGACGGCTGATCGTCACAACCTGCGTGATCTGCCGGTGGAGGTTGCGCTTGGCGATGTCCGTGATCTCGACTCAGTGATGCGCGCGACGGCTGGATGTACGCAGGTGTACCACGTGGCCGCTCTGTATAAGCTGTGGGTGCGTCATAAGCACGAGATCTACGACTGTAACGTCACCGGAACGGAACATGTGCTGCAAGCGGCACGAGCGCAGGCAGTTGAGAGAGTTATTTACACCAGCTCGGTGGCAACCCTCGGGTTGCCTGCGGACGGGACGCCTGGCAACGAGGACACTCCAGTCTCCCTCGCCGATATGATTGGTCATTATAAACGCAGCAAGTTTCTGGCTGAGCAGGTCGCCTTGCGCTATACAGCCGAAGGGCTACCGGTAGTGATCGTGAACCCGAGCACACCAGTGGGAGTTGGTGATCTCAAGCCAACGCCGACGGGGAAGCTGATCGTCGATTTTCTCAATGGTCGGATGCCCGGTTATGTCGATACTGGTCTGAATCTGGTGGATGTAGAAGATGTCGCCCGCGGGCATGTACTTGCGGCGGACAAGGGAAAGGTCGGGGAGAAGTATCTCCTGGGCCATGAAAACCTGACGCTGCAGCAGATCCTCTCTCTCCTGGCTGAGTTGACGGGTCGCTCAGCGCCGCGCTTCAAAGTGCCCTATGCGCTGGCTCTGGGTGTCGCTTATGTGGATGCGGCTCTGGCTCGGCTGGTGCCTGGGCGCGAACCCTTTGCGCCTCCTGTGGGGGTAAAGTTGAGCAAGAAAAAGATGTTCTTCGATTCCAGCAAGGCGGTGCGTGAATTGGGGTGGACGCAAATACCGGTGCGTGAGGCGCTCCATAAGGCGGTCCAGTGGTTTGTGGACAACGGATACGTGAAGGGGATGGGGGGGTAGAAGCCGGAGGGTGGCAGTGCTCGTTCTTGCTTGTCTAGGTGCTGTGTCCTTGTTGATTTGGTTGAGCATCCGTTTCCATCCTGCGCGTCCGTGGGATTTTCAACCGGTGGGGGACGATGGGCAGCCGCCGCCAGCGCCTTCTACCTGGCCGCCGGTCTGTATTCTGGTGCCTGCCCGCAACGAGCGTGAGTCCTTGCCTCACACCCTCCCGGCGCTTCTACAGCAGGATTATCCCGGTAATTTTGCCGTAGTGGTGATTGATGATCGCTCCGCCGACGGCACGGCCGACCTCGCACGCCGGCTCGCCTCAGAAGTTGGCGCGGCCACTCGCCTCACCGTGATTGCTGGTGCGGGTTTACCACAAGGCTGGGTAGGCAAAGTGTGGGCCTTAGCACAAGGCGCTTCTCACTGCGGATTGCGGATTGCGAATTGCGAATTGCCAGAACGAGAAGATTTCTCCTGCCGGGCTGATAAGCCCAAATATTTGCTGCTTACCGACGCGGACATTCGTCATGCACCGAACTCGCTACGCCGGCTGGTTGCGGAGAGTGAGAGCGGGAGCCTGGCGTTGAATAGTCGGATGGCGCGTCTACGTTGTGTTTCGCGCGCAGAGCGGTTATTGATTCCTCCCTTCGTTTTTTTCTTTAATCTGCTCTATCCTATGCGCCAGGTGAATGCCCGGCATAGTTCTGTGGCGGCTGCCGCAGGGGGGTGTGTCCTGTTAGCGACTGCGGTACTTGAACGTGCCGGCGGCTTCGCTTGTATTAAAGACCAGATCATCGATGATGTCAGCTTGGCTCGGCAGATCAAAGCCCTCAACCAGCCCATTCGTCTGGCGCTCAGTCGCAGTGAAGTCGAAAGCCTGCGCGTGTACGATTCGCTGGCGACAATCTGGGTGATGGTTCGTCGTACGGCATTCACCGAACTGCGCTATTCCTGGGTGCGGTTGGCTGGGGCCGTGGTCGGGATGATGTTGATGTTTCTGCTGCCGCCTCTCTGGCTGGCAGCAGGATTCAGCGCTACGCTGGCCAGTATGATGGGCTGGTCGGCTATTGCCTGCTCAGGGGCCGTTACGGTGATGGTTGAAGGTCTCTGCGCCTGGATGATAATGGCGATGGTCTACCGTCCCGCAGTTCGTTTTTTCCAGCTGCCGAGCGGACGGTGTTGGACCCTGCCACTGGCGGGGGTCCTGTACGGAGCGATGACAGTGGATTCGGCTGTGCGACACCTCGTTGGCATGCGTATAGGATGGCGAGACCATTGAGCGAAAGTACTTTGCGAAAATTCATCCTGGAGAATGAAGAGGAGAAGTGGGCAATATGAGTAAAGTTGTGAGCGACTTTCCAGCTCCGCACTCTCGCTCTGCTCCGATAGCTGTCTTTACCGCCCTTGCGTGGGAAGGTGCGGCCGTGCGCGCCATTTTACGTCAGGTTAAGCGCGAGACCGAAGGGGTCTGGCGTGGGTCTAGCGGAAAACGAGAAGTGATCATAGTGACTGGCGGCATTGGTCCGCGCCGCACCAGACAGATCCTGGAACAGTTTACCGACATTCCTCTTGCCGCCGTCATCTCGGTTGGTTGTGCGGGCGCGTTAATTTCAGGTCTGAGCTGTGGCCAGCTTATTCTGGCAGCCGATGTGCGGATGTTATCAGCAGAAACTCAGCTCGATCGTTTCCTCGTCGATCCCGACTTGCTCGTGCACGCGCGCACCGCAGCCGTTCGCGCGGCCGTACCGATCGCTGAGGGCCCTTTGTTTACCAGCACCAGGGTGCTCTATACGCCGGAGGACAAGGCTCAGCAGGGAGAGGCAACCGGCGCGATCGCAGTGGAGATGGAGAGTGGCGTGCATGCCGCTTTTGCTGCCAGCCGGGGGCTGCCATTTCTCGTCTTGCGCGTTATTCTGGACCCGGTCGGTATGGCACTTCCTGTTATCAAAGGTCTCTTGACACCTGAAGGTAATGTCCGGCCTCTTAAGGCGGTGTCCCATGTCATTTCTCACCCCCAGCATCTTCCGAGGCTCCTCGAACTCAAACGAGCGCGTGCCACCGCTGCCCAGGCCATCACCAACCTGTGCGACGCGCTCTTTCCTTTGTTGACGTAACTGCGCTCAACCTGAGGCTGAAAAACGGGCCAGTAATCCACCTCGACCGCCGCAGCGATTTCCTCCCGTACTCCGTGCTTCATTTCTTGCGTGAGGGAGGCGGCGCTGAGGCTGTTGCTCTCTCGGCCATGAGCTTCTTCTGCAAATCGTAGGCGGGTTGAGCCTTATCGCGCTGACCCGCTATCAGGTAGAAACGCACGGCTTGTTGCAGCGAGGCAATCGCCTGATCGCGTTGACCAAGTGCGTTGTATGCGACTCCCAGGCCATGATAGGCGACAGGATCCTGGGGATTGAGGCGGAGCACCTCTTGGTATTCTTGCGCGGCACGCTCGTTCTGTCCCTGCTTGGCGTAGAGCGCAGCTAGACGCGTGTGAGCCGCGCTCTTATCCGGGTCCACCTTGATTGCTTCTTGGTATTCTGCAATTGCTTCATTGGCTTGTCCGCGCTGCTCAAGCACTTGTCCCAATTCAAAGTGCGCGTTGGCGGAAGAGGGATTGAGACTGATGGCTTGCTGAAACATGCTCACCGACTCATCTAATTGATTATTACGGCGCAGCATGACGCCCTGGTTGACATAGTACCCTTCCAGCGCTTGGCGGGCTTCGCTCTGACTGGGATTGAGACGCAAGGCTTCTTGGTAGGAGCGGACGGCGTTGTCGGTCGCGCCTAACTTCTCACTCACAGCCCCCAGGCGATAGTGGGCGAGGGCATTAGTAGGTTCAAATTTCAGAATTTCGCTGTACATCGAAAATGCTTCGCTCCAGCGTTGCTCGTTTTCAAACCCTTGCGCTTTGCTAAAGAGAGCCTGAATATCAACCGCCCAACCCGGAAAGGCACTGATGAAGAAGAGGAATACAGCAATCACTGTTAGTTTATATTTCACTATCGCCTCCGACTATTTGCCGACGAACCGCGCCCGGCGTTTCTCCACGAACGCGCGCACTCCTTCTTCATGATCTGAGGTGGCGAAGCAAGAGGCCGCAGCCAGTGCCTCCAACTCGAGCAGGGTGGGGAGATCAACGTTGAGCGACTTGTTGAGCACGCTCTTAGCCAAGCTTACTGCGACTGGCGCGTTCTGGGTGATACGGCGCGCCAACTCGGACACGCGTGGCAGCAGTTCTGCATGGGGTACGGCCCGGGCAACCAGACCGATGCGCTCGGCTTCTGGTGCCTCAATGAAGTCGCCGGTAAACACCAGCTCTTTGGCGCGTTGCAGACCCACGGCGCGTGGCAGGAAATACATACCACCGCCATCCGGGACTAGTCCAATCTTGACAAATGCCTGGGAAAAACGCGCTTGGTCAGAGGCGTAGATGATGTCGCAGGCCAGGGCCAAGTTGCACCCAATGCCGGCGGTGACTCCGTTGACGGCGGCGATGGTCGGTTTCTCCAGGTTGACGAGTTCCAGGAGCCAGCGGTGAGCTTTTTTGATACGCGCCCGTCCAGTCACGACCGTGTATCCCCCCATACTCTTGATGTCGCCACCGGCGCAAAATGCCCGGCCTGCTCCTGTCAGCACCAACACCTTGATCTCTGGGTCGTCACGGATCAGAGATAAGACCTCAGCCAGTTCTTCACGCATCACGAGGTCCAGGGCGTTGAGGGCATCCGGGCGATTCAGTGTGACCGTAGTAATTCCGTCAGCCGTATTTAGCAGAATGGTCTTATACTCTTGTGGCATAAGTGCTCTCTCTTTCGCTAGGCAAGCTGATTCCTGGATACCCAAATCTCACGTAATCCGCAATCCGCTTCGGCCTAGCTTTTCCGTTGGCCATGCACCCGGCGAGCCTCTAGGCGACTCCTAGATTGTTGGGTACAATGCCGACGAGAAAATAGCCGTGCCTGGCGGAACGGAGGACAGCATGGCCTCATGTGATCATCTGTGCAACGCTGAAGAGCAATTGCGTGAACTCTTAGGGACCGTCAACGACCATCTGAAGCTGCACGAAACTGATGAAGAAGCCTACGGTTCGCTACTGGCAGTAGCGTACCACGTGAGTGAAGCCCTGCGCGAATTGAGCTATCTACTCGACCAAGCTGAAGAGGCCGATGCTGAGAATCATCAAAAAGAAATCGGGCACTAGACTTACTACCCCCCCGCTCACTCCAAGCGCGAGGCATGATTAGGGGGAGGCTGTTCGTGTTGTGTCCCCTTCGATCCTTCGGCTGCGCGCAGGGTAGGCTTCGACAACTTAGGATAAGTCCGGCAGAGGGATGGAGATGGGATGAGGAGGGTGACCTTCCTGCCTGTCCTGATGTTTCATCTCCTGTGGTCTGTACACGGGGTTTCGCGTGTGCGAATTCTTTGCTTGGATGAACGAGTTTCATCCCACCGACGAAGATTATTTGCTCCGGCCCGCTCCAATGCCCCACTGGTCCAAGCCTGTTTTTTCCTGTTGACCCCGTGTCCGCTCTCTCGTTCGCCTTAGACACTCTCCCTTCTTGATCATTTCTGTCTATGGTTATGCGGGCGTCAGAATTCTTCCTTGGTACG
>JACQEL010000479.1 GCA_016200595.1 Deltaproteobacteria bacterium | reverse complement strand
TGCCCAAAGCATGGAGGACATGGAGTGACAAGTTATGCCAGAAATGGTAGGCCGTGACGGTCAGCCCACGCATGATTTCTGGGATGTACAGCCGCTCCCACCACGTCATCTCTTCTTTACGTTTCATCAGCTTCTCTTGGAAAGAAAATGCCGTATTTAGTGCGCTCCACTATAGGGAGCCAAAGTGCTTTGTCAAGGCAGTTTAGTACATGCGCGGCTTGCCTGACCCACCGCGCTCTCCCTCCGGTAAGCGCGCCTCAGTTATCCGCTGAGTGCGTTGCGCACGACGCAAAGAATCCTCTGCATTGGCGCAGTTCTACCGCTTGACCGGCAATAAGGCAAGAGAAGGGAACCGGGCCTTAACAGAGCATTGTCCATAAATGCGGTAATCGATCTATTCGCTGATAAGATATTGCGGTGATCCCGTCCCGCAATGGAAAAGAAGATCAAGGACCGTTACTTGGTCCACGAAGGCTCCATACGACTGAGGATAGGGAGGATAGCCATAGGTTTTGTATTCAATTTGTATGCTCTCTTGCTGGAACAGAGATTCGTCGAGATACGCCTGCGCTGAGGGTCCGCTCAGATAGCTTGTTGCACCTACCTGTTTGAGCAAATCAAGGAGACGTTCATTGCGTGATCCGCTGAGCTGAAATTCTTGGGATAACCGGGTAGGAGTAGTGATCTGAAGCGAACCCATGATCCAATGAATGAGCGCGATATTCAGCTCAGAAAGATTCTCATACGGACGAAAGGCGATCTCGCAAAAGTCATTGAAATAATCGCGAAAAAAAGGCGTATGCTTATACCATTGGAGGAGCATACCTCGGTGCGATTTGTGCCACTTCTTCGTGTAGTCGATCCGAGTCTCGCAGATGAGCTGATGCAAGCTCCGGACATAAACCGGCACGGATACCCAGCGAAGTCCCTGGTCGGTTTTAATCTTGTTCCGATTCCGCCAGTCGTTCTTACTGAACTGGACATCGTCGTAAAAGATGAAGAGATAAACACTGCGAATGAAATCGAAGTATCCACGCCAAGGAATATAATTTGACTGGATAACTCCGACTTTCACCGAACCCTCCTCAATTTTCTCCCGTTTGCAAACGGCTGAGCGCAAATCCCTTCGGGAATCGTACACCGCCAGGGTTTGAGCCCGCGTTTGCGCAAGTCCCGGAGTATCATCGGCGAGAGATCTTGGCTAACACCAAGCCAGTTAGGGATATCCACTAGTCGCCCTTTTCTCTCCCGGGAAACTTCTTCGGGTTTTCTAGTCGCTTTTGTTCGTGTTCGGTAAGAGGTCCGCCCCATAATATTTCAGCTTGAGAGATACCTGTGTCTTCTAATTCTTTTATTTTTGCCAGATACTCCTCAAGGCCAATCCCAGATACGAACGGAGTCAGTTTCCCAGTAGTTTGATCTGTTTGGAGGATTGTCCAGGCAGCTTCCTTGGTTTCTCCTTTCCATTGCAGTGCATATCGTAATTGCTCCAGAATTTTCTCTTTTTCATTCATATTAAACAAGAAGACAGGCCTATCAGGAGCAATTCCTGTCATCGCATATCTTGGTGGATTCGTGCCTCGAACGCCTCCTACGTGAGATAAACGGTCAAAAGCAAATCTCAGCCTCATGTGGTTTGGGCCAATCACATGAGGATCAAAATGGTCAGCGAAACTATAGTCCCGGCGATTACAATCTCCAGAGACAAATAAACCAGCTATATCATTTCTCTTGAGGAGGTACCTTAACTGTCCGCTCCCTCTTAGCCATCCTTCGCGGATTGCGGAATTTTCCTGAATGCCACAGATCACAATCTGAGAGTTGTCAGGTAACAATATTTTATTTAACTTGTTCACAATCAGCGAAAGTGTTTTGCTGGCCGGGGAATACTCCGCCGCTAATTCTCTATACCGGCTCACCCCAGAGAAAATCACTAACCCCACCAGCAGCAGAATGCGGGCGAAACGTGCTACAGACCCCCAGATCTTTTCGTCGACTATCGCGGAGACTGAAAATATCAGCACTGCATCCAAGCCAAAGGCTGAAAGATAAATATAGCGCGTCGCAACTACATCGCTCAGACAGATAAACACGAAAATCGCACAACTCAGCCAACAGATGAAAAACGCATAGAGATAGGCAACGTGAAGTTTCTTACTCAGATGCGAAAAATTCTCATGCTGCAATAGGTCAGTCGTCAAATTTTTGCGGTAGAGAACGAACCCTACAGCAATTATCCCAACATAAACAAGGATAAGGTAGAGTGGGTTCACATCCGGGGCAGGGAAACTCCACTGCACATAGAGCCCGATTCGCTGCACTATTCCTTCGAGAGGGAGGTTGGTAATTTCTTGACGTGGAAAAACTATCATCTGCATAAATCTCACCAGGGCGACGAGGAAGAAAGAGAGTACCAACCAGCCATGTTTTCTATTCAGTTTGGTGTAGCCAAGGAAAGCTAAGGCCAAGGGTGGGAACAGAAATAATGCTTGTTCCATTAATTGCGAGGAACTGAAGTAGCAGACAACCGCCAAGGACAACCAGGCCCACTTCTTAGCTGTAGATTCTTCCAGGTACCGATAGCCGCTGATCAAAGACAGCAAAGACAATAACAGACCATGAACAGAATACGACCTGATCAGGCCCGCTGGAATGTCATCTTGAGCCGGTAATATGTTGGGCAGAACCGCCGCAACGAACGCTGGGAGTTGAGAAAACTTAAACTTCGAGTGATAGATATAGTAAAAGCAACAGGATATTGGCACCATTAACAGTAAGACCAATATTATCCGCATCAGATAAGCGGAATATGCCATGACGTGCCATTGTAACCAATTCCTCAACGGATCTAGCAGGAACTGTCTGTTCCCATGCCATGAGGAAAATCCCTTGGTAAATCTGTAGTATCCCGCTCGGTCTTCATATAAGAGACCGAATGGGCCGAAAACTCCAATAAGATTGAAGATGAGAACAGTTAAGGTGATGTAGCCATACGCTCTGCGCGAAGCTCTCATACTAAATAGCCCCCCTTTAGAGGCGGTCATGTACTACAAGCCCAACTTGTCTAAAAGTCGCGGGGACTCAATTTCGTTCCCCAGGCCGCCACCACCCGCCCAGCCCCGCGGCAGGCAGCAGCGTCGGCTCCAGGACCGCCCCTCTGTCTTCTATTTCCAAGCGGCTCTTCTAGCGGGCAATCGTGGTATGGAAGGGATGAGACACTTCTAGCCTACCCTAGAGCAACCCCTAGGCAAGCGAGGAACTACAGAGAGCGTCGGCTCTCCTGTTTCGTGCCCCAAAGATGGCACGTGTGGCAAGTCCCTTTCTCCTGGTAAATCTTGCGGCAGACCTCTAGGCATTCCCAGACGTGGCTCGCCGCCCGAAGGCCAAGCCATTCTTCGGTCCCCCAGGGATAGTACACGACGCGCGTTCTGCTACCTTGCAGTGAGGAGCAGCCCATGAGGAGCAGCCCATGACGGACACAATGCTGCAACAGCTGAGAGACTCACTGCGGCAAGGAGGACTCAGGGGAACCCTATTGCGGGCCCTGGCCTATGTGGTCGACTATTGGTGGGACCTCAAATACCATACCGACACCTTCGCCTGGGTCGCCGTAGAGCGCCTCGGCATTGACGCCCAGCTCCAAGCCCATGCCCAAAGGTATCAACCTTCGCAGGTCGTGCCTCTGCGGCGGCTCTTGCGCACCCTCGACATCCCGCCCGGAAAAGTGCTCGTGGACCTCGGCTGCGGCAAGGGCAAAGTGCTCCTTCTCGCAGCGGAATTCGGGTTTGCCGAAGTCCGCGGGGTAGAAGTGTCCCCGGTCCTGTGCGAGATCGCGCGTAACAACTGTGCCACCTACCGACAGAAAACGAACACGCCGACCCAGTTTGTGATTGTCCAGGCCGATGCGCGCCAGTATCCCTTGGCCGATGATGAAGAGGTATTTTTTCTCTTCAACCCTTTTGATGCTGCTGTCGTAGAGCAAGTGATACGCCGCATTGGGACCTCGCTGTTCAGGCGGAAGAGAAAAATATGGATTCTCTACGGGTACCCCATCCACCGCGCGACAGTAGAGGAGACGCTAGCGGCGAGTGCCCACCGAGAGGAGTTTACGTTTTGGGGCCAGGACTTCACGGTGTTTGTCGTCGAACCGGGGCCAGCCCTTGAGAGCCCTCGCGCCCCATCTGCCTCCTAAGCTGTGCACGACGCAGAGCCGAGAACGCGGTCTTCAAAGGCTGAGGGACCAGAGGCATGGTGCTCAAGGCCAGTGAGAACGGCGCCGACGGGGTGCTAGTCGGGATCGAGCTATTGTGTGCGGGCCACGGGGTCAAATTAAACGACCTCCCCGCACGGGAAACAGTAAGGCAGATCCTGAGCATACTGAAATTCCCTGCTTACGAGGGACTCCCCTTGAGCTAAGGCCGTTTGTCACCTTTCGTGACTTTTGTGAAAATTGCTGGGACTTTGTTGGGAAAATCCGAGAACAGGGGGAAACTAGGGACAGGGGCAAATACCACTTTTCGCCGGGAAAGACGCGGGATTACCAACGTTTTCATGACGTGGGCAACCCCGCGGGGATAGAAAAGGCAGTTTAGTGCATACGCGTCTTGCCCGAGCCGCCGGGCCCGCCCTCCGGGAAGCGCGCCTCAGTTAACTTGAAATCGAGCATATCGCGCAACAGCGTCGCCCGCTCGGGAATCGTTTCCGCTTCGAGGAGAGTTTGCTTTTCAATCGGCAAAAAGGGGAGCTGAAAGGCGAAGAAATTGATAAAGAAGTCGTCTTCGACCGAAGGGTCGGCCAAGAACTTTTGTACAGCCTCGTTCTTTTGCAGATAGGTCTCAATTAACCGATTGAGATCCTGGCGCAGGTCTGCAGGAACGGCCCCCCTTGCCAACGGTCGCCACTCGACGACCGCTTCCCGATACGGCTTGCCGGAGAGTTCTTCTTTAATCCGATATTCCCGTAGCCCTTTGAGGAGGACGTTGAAACGCCCGTCTGGCAGCGGCACCGTTCGCACCATCTCTCCCGCGCAGCACACCGAAAAAATCTCCGGCCGACCTTCGTATTGCTCCTGCCAGTTCCCGCGCAGCAACGCCATCCCAATCAGGGAGGGAGTTTTGTCTTTTGCATCACGGACCATCTGCCGGTAGCGCGGTTCAAAGATATGCAACGGCAGCATCACATCGGGAAAGAGCACAACATTGGGCAAAGGAAACACGGGAATAATAGTGGGTAGGTCAGACACAGTCTCCTCCCTTCCAGCTAGTGGCAGCGAGAACCTGTTCCCTACAATGAGGCCAGCTCCTGCTGCAGTTGTTTGATCGAAGGACGTTGCCTCAACCGCTCAATCCAGGCGAGCGCGTTTTTCAGACGTGCAGGGATCTCCACTCCGAGGTTAGGAAGAATCAGCAAACGGGGAGCAAAGGCCAGGTCAGCGAGGGAGAAGGCTCCGGCGATATACTCTTTGCCTTCGAGATAGCGTTCGAGAAACTCCAGCACGCGCAGCAAGTCAGTCCGATAACGCTGGACCCGTTCCTGGTCCACTTGCTCGGCGGGTTTCCGCAGTTCCGCTACCAGCAGCCCGCTTTGCGCGGTAAAAGAATTATCAGCAAAGTCCTCGAACATCCGCACGCGGGCCCGCTCGCTTGACTGCTCCGGCATCAGCGGCGGGTGGGGGTATTCATCTTCCAGGTATTCGTTAATGATGGTCGAGTCATAGATCACTTCGTCTTCATCGATGAGGACCGGCACTTTCCCATAGGGGTTAAGCCGTAGGAAATCCGGGGCTTTTTGTTCATTCTTAATAAGGTCAACAAAAATTTTTTCATAGGAAAGGTCTTTTTCCGCGAGCGTTAGTCGCACCTTCTGACAGTAAGGACTGCGAGGAAAGTCATACAGCTTGATCATGCCTGTTCTCCTGTTTTGCGCTTATGGTAGTGTAGAAGAAAACCCAGAGACTCGCAAATAAAAATTTCAACAATCGGGTTGTGTTGGTTCCTCTAAGCGCAATTTTTATCACTGTTATTGCCTGGTTATGAGTCGTTTCACCACACCTCTCTTGTCTTCTCTTGCCGGCCTCAGTGTCGGCGACTCGCTGCCAGTACGCGTCATGGCCATACTCAACGTCAGTCCCGAATCGTTTTACAAAGGGTCAGTGCAGACCAGTCGCGAGAGCTTAGCTGAGGCGGCACAGGCCATGGTAAATGCAGGAGCAGATATCATTGACATTGGGGCGATGTCCACGGCCCCTTACCTAAAAACTCACATCTCAATCGAAGAAGAAACTGACCGTTTGACCCAAGCCGTGGAGGCAGTCGCACAGTATGTCAGCACGCCGATTTCCGCCGACACCCAACGCGCTCAACCAGCCGCAGCAGCCTTGGCCGCGGGGGCACGGATTATCAACGATGTGAGCGGCCTCAAGCAAGACCCGGCTCTGGCTACCGTGATTGCCAAAGCTGGTGCCGGGGCGATTCTCATGGCGACTGAGGTCACCCCTGGTACTGGCCCCCCGATGGTACGGATCCGGGAAGCTCTGCAGGAAAGCCTACAGATTGCCGCTCACGCTGGCATTCCGCGCCATCGCCTCGTGCTTGACCCAGGGATTGGCTTCTTCCGCAAGCCGGGCATGCCCTGGGATGAATGGGATTGTACAGTCCTGCGCGAACTCGTCAGCCTACGGGCGCTGGACTCGCCGCTCCTGGTTGGCGTATCGCGCAAATCGTTCATTGGCAAGATTCTCGGACAATCAGAAGCAGCCGATCGTCTCTTGGGCTCTCTCGCGTGTGCAGCGGTCGCGGTCTATAACGGAGCGCACCTCATTCGAGCACATGATGTCAAAGAAACAGTCGAGACCGTACGGATGGCCGAACGGTTGCGACCAGTCTTTTCACAATGATGAACGATGAAAACAGACAGAGACAGAGATAGAGACCGGAAAATAGACAGAGACAGAAATAGAGACCGCCCCACCCCTTTTGCGCTGTCTCTGTCTTAACTCTCTGTCTTAACTCTCTGTCTCTGTCTCAACTCTCTGTCTCTATCTGTTCAGCATTCCTAGTTCATCGTTTCGTTGTTTCAGACAGGACTAGTTTGCGCAAATGTTCAGGAGTATCCACCAGAAACTGAGGGGTCACAGCAGCAAAATCTTTCGCACCAATCCCCCACGTGACTCCACAGGTTGCCACTCCAGCAGCGCGACCGGTCTCACAAT
>JACQEL010000478.1 GCA_016200595.1 Deltaproteobacteria bacterium | reverse complement strand
TCCACCGGGTGTCCCTGGTCGCCTTCCTGGCGTGGGTCGGACTGGGGTCTGACGGGCTCTCCTCCTCCTGCTACGGCCCCGAAGAAGCGTTCCTGGCCCTGGGTGCCCATACGTTTCTCGCCGTGGTCTTAGCCGTGTTTATGGCGGTAACGATCTTTGTGATCTCGGCGAGTTACTCCCAACTCATTGAGCTCTTCCCGACCGGGGGCGGCGGATATTTGGTCGCTACGAAACTGCTCGGCCGCTATCTCGGCCTCGGATCCGGGTGTGCCCTCTTGGTCGACTATGTGCTGACCATCGCCATCTCCATTGCCAGCGGGGCCGATGCCCTCTTCAGCTTTCTGCCGCTCACCGCCCAATCGTACAAGCTGTGGGCAGCTGCCGCCGCGATCGGGCTGCTGATCGTGCTCAACCTGCGTGGGGTCAAGGAATCGGTGGTGGTGCTCCTGCCGATCTTTTTTCTCTTTCTCCTTACGCATATCGTGGTGATTCTCTACGGCATTGTCGTCCATCTTGATACTGCACCTGCAGTCATGAGTGCCTCGTTTCGTGAGTCCCAGGCCAGCCTTCAGGACCTGGGGTTTTTCGGGATGGGCCTGATTCTGTTGCGGGCCTACAGTTTAGGGGGTGGCACGTATACCGGCATCGAGGCCGTGAGTAACGGACTGCAAATCTTACGCGAACCGCGGGTGGAGACGGGCAAGCACACCATGCGGTACATGGCCGTATCCCTGGCGTTCACGGCCAGTGGTTTGCTGCTCGCCTACTTGCTGGCTGGGGTGCAGAGCGAGTCGGGTATGACACTCAACGCCTCGCTGATCCGGGCCCTGGTGCAACACTGGCAGTTGGGTGGCGTGCCGGTCGGTGCGGTCTTTTTCCTCGTCACTTTGCTATCGGAAGGGGCCATCCTGTTTGTCGCCGCCCAGACGGGATTTCTCGGGGGACCGCAGGTACTCGCTAACATGGCCCTCGACTCCTGGGTACCGCGCCGTTTCTATCAGTTGAGCGAGCGGCTCATCGCTCAGGATGGGGTGCTGCTGATGGGCGGCGCCGCGTTGGCCTTACTGTTCTACACGCATGGAGACGTCCATCTCCTCGTCGTCCTCTACAGTATCAATGTATTCTTGACGTTTTCGCTCTCCCAGCTTGGCATGTGCCGGCACTGGTGGGAGGTTCGGGCACATGACCCGCTCTGGCGGAAGCGCCTGGCGATCAATGGCACGGGACTGCTGCTCACTACCGGCATCCTCATTGCCACTGTGACACTCAAGTTTCGCGCCGGTGGCTGGGTGACTGTGCTGATCACCTCGGTGCTTATTGGGCTCTGTCTGTACATCCGCCGCCACTACCGTGCGGCGGAGAGGATGTTGGGCCGGCTGGATGATATTCTGCTGGATATCCCGCTGCCTGAGAACGTGCCGCCGGTGCTTGCCCGCGATATGACCGCCCCGACCGCGGTGTTGTTTGTCAACGGCTACAATGGGCTGGGTATCCATTCCGTACTGGCGGTGCCCCATTTATTTGGGCGCCACTTCAAGAACTTTGTCTTTGTCGGGGTCGGAGTCATCGACTCCAGCCGCTTCAAAGGCCGAGAAGAACTCGAGAATTTGCGGCACCAAACGGAACAGGGGCTGCAGAGCTATGTCGACTTCGTCAAACTGCAAGGGTCGTACGCCGAATACTGGTATGCCTTGGGGACCGAGACCCTTGAGGAGCTGGAACGGCTGGCCCACGAGGTTGCTAAGCGGTATCCGCGGGCGGTGTTCTTTGCCGGGAAGCTGCTCTTCCAACACGACAGTTTCTGGCACCGGGTGCTGCATAACCAGGCGGCCTTCACTCTGCAGCGCCGCCTGCAGTTCGCCGGGTTACCGATGGTGGTGCTGCCGATCCGAGCGCTTGAGGCCGGGGGGTCCCAGCTCCTCCCTGCGCATCCTGGTGACACCGACGCCCAGAAAGAGGCCCAGCTCGCGACGGGCATGAGAAACCGCAGTATCCATTAAACCAGGCGGCATGAGATTGGCACACTACAGTTACACCTTGTGCTGCCTCCACCCGACGCTCAAGCGCCGGGCCTACGGTACTACAGCGGTTTGCCTTGCATGAAGAGAGAAAGAAGGTAGGCCGGAATAAGCGGAGCGTTTCCGGCATCGATGCACACGCCGGGAACGGCCTGCGGCCTTATCCCGGCCTACGGCTGAGAAAACGGTCGGTCGCCTCGCGCAAATGAAAACCGCTGTAGAATGGAGAGCGGCGAGAGCGCTCCGCGAAGAACGGAATCAATGAGTCAATGACTCACTGGAGAAATGAGATAAGCTTATGAGAGTCGGCTTTGACATCGGCGGAACCTTTACTGACGTCATCGTGCTGAGAGATGACGGAAACATAGAGACGGCTAAAGTGCTATCCTTGCTCGACCGGGTCGGCGAGGACATTGTTGCGTGTATTCGCCAATCGGGCGCTGCTGGTCATATCGATAATTTTGTCCACGGCACTACCATCGCTTCTAATGCCGTGATTGAAGGCACGACTGCGCCCACCGGGTACATTACCACCCGCGGCTTCCGCGATGACTTGGAGATGCGGGGTGAGCGGCGGCCGAACCTCCAGGACCCCCTCTGGGTCAGGTCCCGTCCGCTCGTCCCACGTCGGCTGCGTCTGGAGATAGGTGAACGTATCCTGGGAGACGGGACGGTTGAGCGGCCACTGGATGTCGAGGAGACGCGCCAGGCTATTCGCGCGCTGGCGGCGCAGAACGTGGAGGCGATTGCGGTGTGTCTGATCAATTCCTACCTGAATCCGGCACATGAGCGTGAAGTGGCCAGACTGATTCTTGCCGAGCTGGGGGCCCAGGTCGTGGTCTGCCTGTCCTCTGATATTTATCCACAGATCCGCGAGTACGAGAGAGCCAGCACCACCGTGATCAATGCGTCGCTGATTCCAGTGGTGGATCGGTATCTCGACCAGCTTGAGCACCATCTTTCGGCGTATAGCGACAGGCTGCTGGTGATGCAGTCGAACGGCGGCATTATGTCGTCGGAAGTCGCGCGGCAAAAGCCGGCGTACATGATCGAATCGGGTCCGGCCGCTGGGGTGTTGGCGGCGGCCCGGCTAGCCCAGGAAGTGGGATTGGATAAGGTACTGTCGTTCGACATGGGAGGAACGACGGCCAAAGCGTGTCTCATAGAAAATGGTCTCCCCTCGGAAAAGGCGGCCGGCGAAATCGGTGGCGGCGTCAATGTCACCACCTACCAATTCTATAAGGGAGGGCACGCCCTGCGTGTGCCGTCGCTGGATATCGTAGAGGTGGGAGCCGGTGGGGGCAGCATCGCCTGGATCGGCGATGGCGGCGCGCTGCGGGTCGGGCCGCACAGTGCCGGCGCTGAGCCTGGCCCGGTGTGCTATGCCCGCGGCGGCAGAAAACCGACGGTGACCGATGCCAACGTGGTGAATGGCTATATGAACCCCAAAGCGATAGCTGGCACGACCATGCGTATCGACCGTGCGGCGGCGTGGGAGGCAGTCAAGAGTCAAATCGCTGACCCGCTCGGACTGGGTACTTATGAGGCCGCGTATGGCATCACCCAGGTGGCGAATTCTGCCATGATGCGCGCCTTGCGTGCCGTATCGACTGAGCGCGGCCGCGACCCGCGTGACTTCACCTTGGTTTCTTTTGGTGGAGCTGGACCCATTCATGCGGCTGCCCTGGCCGAAGACATGGAGAGTGCCAAGGTTTTGGGCCCAGTGTTTCCCGGCCTGTTCAGTGCGTTGGGTCTGCTACTGGCGGATTATCGCCATGACTACATCCGCAGCATCGTGACTCCGCTGGCAGCGATCGATCCGAACGCCATCCTGCAACACTATGAAGAGTTGCAGCAGGTCGCTCGGGACATCATGCAACGAGAGGGAGTTCCTGGCGAGGCGGTTCGCTTCGAGCACTACGTCGATCTCAAATATAATTATCAGCTCCAGGAGTTGACGATACCGTTCCCCACCACGAATGGCTCAAGGGACTTGCTGGTGAAATTGACCGAGCGGTTCCGCGAGGCCCACGAACAGGCATTTGGCTACAATACTGGCGATCCGATCGAACTTGTGAGCCTGCGGCTGAGAGCACTCGCCACGATTGGGGATATGAGATTCTCGGACTTAGCCGCTAAGATTGCGCCGGCGTCCGACGCCGTAACCAAAAGTGAGCCGAGAGAAGCGTTCTTCGGCCCGCAGCACGGTCTCTTGCCGACCTCGGTTTTCCGGAGGTCCGACATCGTGGGCGTCCAGGATGGGCCGCTCATCGTTGAGGAGCCTGACACTACGGTGGTGGTCCCTCCGGGATGGTCTATCAGCCGGGATGAGTACGGGAGTCTGGTTTTGATGAAGTCTTAGCCCCGCGTGGTGCCCTAACCCAGAATGCATGAGATTTGTAGGGGCGACCGGCCGGTCGCCGGCCCCAACGTAAGCCATTTTTCCCGAACTCTGGGCTAAAAATTCCCTCTCCCACAAGGGCAATGGCATTAAGTTAGC
>JACQEL010000476.1 GCA_016200595.1 Deltaproteobacteria bacterium | reverse complement strand
TAACGTTGAGGGGGAATTTCGCCTTTCTCGATTTTCATACAAAAGACGAGCGTCTACTCCGTCGCCCGAGTGAACAGGGCTCAGTGCAAGTCACGTATCAGCGTCCAGTCCTGCGCGGCACGGATGACTTACTGACCTTTAACTTGAATGTCGATGTCATCGGTGACCGTGATGATATCGATCCCCAGCTGGGCTCTCGCACTAACCCCATGTACGCCAGGACAGATATTGCGGTCTCTTATGCTTTTCCCGTGCACTTCCTGATTTTTTCCCGCCTCATGGTCTATAGCAAGATTGGCAATCTCTTTAATCGCGATTACCAGGAGGTCTTAGGGTTCAAATCTCCTCCACTTAACTACCTTGCTGGACTCAGCGTGACTTTTTGACGCTTCTCCTGACTAAACGAGATCGCAGAAATCCTAAAAGAGTGTGCCAAGGACTTGTATACGCTCCTATAGGAGTGTATAAGGCGGTGTTGCTCTTCTTTTATGAGGAGCGATAGGGGAATTGTCGCGTCTCAGAGGTAGCCCAGATCTCGCAGGCGTTTGCGAATGATACGGACTTCTTCTGTAGTCAACTCTCCGCCTACTGGCGTGGATTGGAGAGCTTCCGACTCATGTTTCTCAAGAGTCGCGGCGACTTCAGTTGCCGCGTCGGTAGAAACAAGGTCGCGCAGAACATAGACAACGAACTCGGTGACAGAATGAAAACCAGTATCAGCAATGATGACTTGGAGCTTTTCGTAAAGCTGGCGGGGAATTTTCAGAGTGACATCACCTTTTGCTGGCATAAGCTGTTCCGGGGAGGAGTGGCGCAACTATAGCACTCCGTCTTCAGCGGGGATAGGGCTGGACGCTCTTGTACGAGTGTACACTCTCTCAGGCACTTTGGCGATGGATTGGCAAAAGGCAAAGAGTTGATCTTACTGCAAAGTTTTTGTGAGAAGGCATTACTATCATGAACTGGGAGGGATGGTTTACCCTAGGCATAGTGGTCCTAGGGGTCGGTGCGCTGATCTGGGAGGTGCTGGCGCCAGATCTCATCTTTTTAGGCATGCTGGCAGTACTGATTATCACTGGGGTGCTGTCACCGGAAGAGGCGTTGGTAGGTTTCTCGAATCCCGGGATGATCTCGGTAGGAGCACTCTTTGTTGTTGCTGGGGCCTTGCAAAATACCGGAGCCCTGGGATTTGTGGCGACCCGCATTTTTGGGCGGATCGAGAGTGACCGGCAAGCTCTACTGCGCATGATGATCCCGATCGCCAGTATCTCAGCGTTTCTCAACAACACGCCCATCGTAGCGATGTTTATACCAGTAGTCATCGATTGGGCTCGGCGCTATCGCATATCTCCCTCTCGGTTTTTGATTCCTCTTTCCTACGCGACCATTTTGGGTGGGGTGTGCACCTTGATGGGCACCTCGACTAACCTGGTCGCCAACGGCCTGATGATGGGATATGGCCTAGCGGGCATGTCGTTCTTTGAATTGGGCGCGGTGGGATTTCCGTGCGCGGTAGCTGGTCTTGCCTTCATTGCCTTGGTCGGGCGGCACCTGTTGCCAGATCGTAAAGACTTGATCGAGAGCCTAGAGGAGAGCCGGCGCGAATATCTCGTCGAACTGGAAGTTGCGCCTAACTGTCCCTTAGCTGGACAACGGATCGAAGAGGGCGGCCTCCGCCATCTCCCAGGCCTCTTTCTCATCCGCATTGAGCGACCGGAGGAGATTATCGCGCCGGTCGGACCAGAAGAGCGGCTCAAGGTGGGCGATCGGTTGGTGTTCACCGGCGTTGTCTCCACCATTGTCGATTTGCAGAAGATTCGCGGTCTGCTGCCGGCCGGGGACCATCGTCAGGGCGAGGAGCGGTTTTTCGCAGGCAACAACTTGAGCGAAGCCGTGATTTCCGAAGACTCGCCACTCGTCGGTAGCACCATTCGTGATGCCAGCTTTCGCACACGGTACGGGGCGGCGGTGGTCGCCGTCCATCGCGGCGGCAGGCGCCTCAGTGGGAAAATTGGTGACATCGTCTTGCGCGCCGGTGATACGCTCCTCCTCGAAGCCTCGCCAGGATTTGCCCGCGCCTACCGTAATTCCTCTGATTTTTATCTGGTCTCAGAAGTGCCGAACAGCACGCCCCCACGTTACCAGAAGGCAGTCCCCGCACTCTTGATCCTGGTCGGGTTAGTCGCGACCGTCACCACCGGCTTATTACCGATGATTACGGCTTCCCTAGTGGCGGCCTCAGCTGTAGTCGGGCTGGGTTGCCTCTCAGTTGGTGAGACACGCAGTGCGGTGGATATGTCGGTGTTGATTTTGATCGCGGCAGCTTTTGGCGTGGGCAAAGCCTTAGAAAAAACCGGCGCGGCGAGCGTAATCGCCACGGTGTTGATTGAGGTGGGAGCCCGGTTAGGACCGGTCGGCGTGCTCGCGGCGATCTATCTCGCTACCGCGCTTCTCACCGAGGTCATATCCAATGCCGCCGCTGTGGCGCTGGTTTTTCCTATCGCTCTCGCCGCCGCTCAACAGTTTGGCGTTGATGCCCGACCATTTGCCATCGCCATCACCGCCGCCGCCTCGTCAAGCTTTGCCTCGCCAATCGGCTATCAAACTAACCTGATGGTCTATGGACCCGGAGGGTATCGATTTTCTGACTTCCTCAAGATCGGCATCCCGCTCAAGCTGATCGTCTTCGCTGTAGCTATGGTCTGTATTCCTTATGCCTGGCCGTTCCGACCAGCTTAGTGGCTATCTCCAGCTCAATCGGCAGCATCCTGGAAGCATGTCATACCCCTATTTTTCTTCATATGGCCTAGTAGTCTGCCACAGTGGTTTTGATGGATGTCATTCTGAGGAGCCCTTCGGCTATGCTCAGGATAAACTCCGCGACAAAGAATCTCGCTCTCGGTCTGTCGTTTCATGAGATTCTTCGCCTCCGCTGCGCTGCGGCTCAGAATGACAACCCTTCATTTTCATCGTGATGAAGCACTAGATTGGCCGCAGACCTTCTACCGCCAGAAGATACATAGTTTGTGATGCAGCGCTCTCGTTGATCCAGTTCCGGTAGTCCGTATCGGCTGCGGCTCGCACAGCTTCGCTGATGACACCGTCCGCTACCATCTGTTGTCCGCGGCTTGCTGCGACCTCCGCCCAAATACTAATACGAGTG
>JACQEL010000475.1 GCA_016200595.1 Deltaproteobacteria bacterium | reverse complement strand
GGACTTGGGACTTGGGACTTCCGCAATAAAGCGGTACCCCCGCCGATGCGCCGTCTCGATATAACGTGGGGCCTTGGCATCATCGCCTAAGGCCTGGCGAATGACGCTGACGTGGGTAGTCAAAACACCTTCGCTGACCACCACCTCCGGCCACACCGCCTTGAGTAACTCGTCTTTGGTCACCAGCTGTCCTGGGCGCTCCACCAGGTAGCGTAACAGAGCGAAGGCCTTGGGCGTTAACTGGAGCGCTTGCTCCCCACGCCAGACACACTCGTTCACCGGGTCAAGCCGAAAGTGGTCAAATACGAGGAAGCGCGCTGCTGCCATGAGGCACTCAGAGAAACTTGAGAACTTCTTGAGAACTCCTTGAGGACTTCTGCTTCTCCCTTTCGCTATCCTCCTTTCTCACACTGCGACAAAAGTTGCAAGGGAAAGGAGGTGAAGTGTCTTGCTTGTATGGAGAGTGATTTCTCATTTGCCTTTGGAACGCCAACAATACTAAACGCGGACAACCAAAAATGGAGGACACGCTATGCACAGCCGAAACTGCTTTTCCCCGGGTAGCAGACTTTCTCTTCCAGCCGTAACCGTTCTCACCACTGTTGCGCTGGTGCTCTTGATCGGACCGAGCGAGGCTCTGGCCGATAAATGCAAGACCGTCCATGGTCGTTTTATCGATCAGGTGCTTGTTCTGAGTCCCCCCTGTACATCCCCCGTTAATACTTGCGTGAGTGGCAAGGCCAAGGGCGGTCTCAAAGGAGATTTTTTTGCTACTGTCACTAGCATCACCCCGTCGATAGATACTCTTCTGACCGCCGTTGTCTTTGAGACTGCGGACACCGTTCTCCACACGAAAGATGGAGATCTGCAGACGAAGGAGGCTACCGCCTATAACGCGGACCCCAATGGCCACGGTGACCTTGGTAATGTCACCACGATTATGGGGGGCACAGGGAAATGGCTTGGGGCCACCGGCCGCCTTCGCATCTGGGGGAACCTGACTGTTACTGAGAGTGATGTCAATTACGAGGGTACAGTATGCCTCCCGTAGGGACAATGAAATAACATATCTCATAATGAAGCCTTTCGGGTGGGTCACGACCCACCCGACTTCACTTTTCAGCGCCTCTGCAAGAGTCAGATCCCCCCGTGCTACGCCGACAGCCGCTTGGTGCGCAGACAGATCTGTGGAAAGCAGGTGATCTCGTGAACCAGCTTCTGCGTTTGGGTAGAATGAGCGGGAAAGGAGGGCCCGCCAATGACGTTTGATGAAATCCTGACACAAGTGCTGGAGCTGCTGCAGCGCGAGCGGCGAGTGACCTATCGTGCGCTCAAGCGCCGCTTTGCTCTGGACGATGACTATCTGGAAGATCTCAAGGGCGAGATTATCAAGGCCAAACGGCTGGCGCTGGACGAGGATGGCGAGGTCTTGGTCTGGACGGGGAGCGCGACAGTTGCCAGTGCTCAGTTGCCAGTTGCCAGTTCCTCTCCGCCTCTCACTCCTCAGACTTCGGACCCCGGACTTCGGACCCCGGACGTTAAGCCCCGGACCCTAGACCCTAGACTCCAGACTCTAGCCTCTTCGCGCGGAGCGCGGGAGGCCGAGCGGCGTCAGTTGACGGTGATGTTCTGTGATCTGGTGGGCTCGACGGCACTCTCTGAGAAACTCGATCCCGAAGAACTGCGCGAGGTGGTACGCGCGTATCAACAAACGTGTGCTGCAGTGATTGGTGGCTTTGAGGGGCATATCGCGCAGTATCTCGGCGATGGGCTCCTGGTGTACTTCGGGTATCCAGTTGCCCATGAAGATGACGCAGCACGGGCGGTACGGGCAGGCTTGGATATCGTTAGGGCTTTGCAGAAACAGGGAGTAGGAGCAACCGGCCGGTCGCCCCTACAAGTGCGCATCGGCATCCACACCGGTCAAGTCGTGGTCGGAGAGATGGGTGGCGGCAGCAGACACGAACAGTTGGCCTTGGGGGACACTCCCAATATTGCCGCACGGGTGCAGGGGCTGGCCGCGGCTGACACTGTCATGCTGAGCTCCGCGACCTATAGGCTGGTTGAAGGTTTGTTCGAGTGCCAGAATCTGGGGCCTCAGACGTTGAAGGGCATCTCCATCCCTCTAGCGGTGTATCAGGTGATAGGGGAGAGTGAGGCGCAGAACCGCTTTGAGGTGGCGGTCGGTACGGGCTTAACCCCGCTGGTCGGACGCGAGGAAGAACTCGGCTTATTGCAGCGACGCTGGTCACAGGCGAAAGAGGGTGCCGGCCAAGTGGTGCTACTCAGTGGCGAAGCCGGTATTGGTAAATCCCGCTTGGTGCAGACGCTCAGAGAGCAGGTGATTTCCGAGGGAGCGGTCCGCATCGAGTTTCACTGCTCGCCCTATCACCAGAACAGTGCCTTCCACTCTATCGTCGAACACCTGCAACGGCTCTTGCAGTTTGCTCACCAGGAGACACCCCAGGACAAGCTCGCTAAACTCCAACAGGCTCTCACGGGTTATCGCTTCCCCCAGGCTGATACCTTCCCTTTGTTGGCCGCTTTGCTCTCGCTGCCGCATCCTGAGGGTGCCCCACCGATTACGCTGAGTCCGCAGAAGCAGAAACAAAAGACCCAGGAAGCGTTGGTAGCGTGGATTGTGGAAGAGGCCGAGAAAGCCGCGGTGTACTGTGCCTGGGAAGATCTGCACTGGGCTGATCCCTCCACACTGGAGGTGCTCACGATCTTCCTCGATCAGGTGCCCACCACGCGGCTGCTAGCCCTGCTTACTTTTCGGCCCGACTTCACGCCGCCCTGGGGCCCGCGCTCCTACCTCACGCAGCTCACCCTCAGTCGCTTAGGACGGCGGCAGGTCGAGGCGATGGTAGAGGACGTCACAGGGGGTAAAGCTCTG
>JACQEL010000477.1 GCA_016200595.1 Deltaproteobacteria bacterium | reverse complement strand
GTTTCTCCGCTTCCTGCCCCACCAACCCACACCAGCATTTTGCCGTCTTTGTCCACCGCCAGCTCTTTGATCGCGATGAGTTCTTCCTTGAGGGCGTCGAGCACCTCCTCGGTCAGGTCAAACTCTAAGCGCAGGGCGCGATACGACACCCGTCCCTCACGCTGCAGCCAGGCGAGCGTTTGCGCTACCATCTCAGAAAACTTCATGTGCCGTTCTCACTCCTTGTCCCACGCTAATTCCTCGAGCAGCGCCTTGGCCTCCTGCAAGTCTTTGGTATCAAAGCCTTCGGTGAACCAGTCATAAATCTCAGCTAACATGAGGTGAGCTTCGGTTTGCTTGCCCTGCTGCTGCCACAACCGCGCCAAGCTCATCACCGCTCGCAGCTCCAGAGACTTCGCGTGCTGCCGACGGGCAATCTCAATGGCCTGGTGAAAACACGCTTCGGCTTCCGCCTCGGCTTGGGTGCGAGGTGTTGGGTGTTGGGTGTTAGGGACTTCGGACTTCGGACCTCGGACCTCGGACTGTTTTAGCGTTAGTGTTCCCTTAATCCGATATAGTTCCGCCTCCCACCAGCGCTCCTTAGTTGTGTTTCCCATAGCCAGTGCCTCGGCCAAAGCGCTCAACCCGTCTTCGGTCTGTCCCACTTTTCCATACGCCTCGGCCAGTAGGGCAAGGATAGCCGACCGACCGTACTCTGCCCCCATAGCCCTCCAGGCAGTCAGGACCTGGCACAACTGCACGAGTCCCTCCTCTATCTGACCCTGCTCGGCCAGCGTCCAGCCCCGCACGAAAGTTCCTAGCACCAACCAGAATGGAAACCCTTGCTCGGTCGCGAGGGCAATGGTCCTCTCTGCCCACTCTTGGGTTGCTGGCTTCTCCCGGCGGTGTTGATGAAGCGCGGCAACAAACCACAAGGCATAAGCCAAGCTGTAAGGGTGAGACAGCTCCTCGGCTAGAGTCAGCGCATCGTAACTTCTCTGCAAGGCTTGGTCCGGATAGCCCAGCAACCACAGGGCTCGGGCCGCAAAGCATAAGCATGATACCCCAGGGTCCTGCAGGAGACCGGAGACAAGGGGACTGTGTTCCTGTGGATTGTAAAGAGCAATGCCCTGCATCATGTGGTCTTGGGCCAGGGCAATCTCTCCCAAGAAGAACAAGGTCTGCCCCAGTTGATTGTGGCCCCAGATGAGGTGGGTCGAGCTGTGTGTACTCTGGGCCAGGCGGAGACACTGCTCTGCCAGCTCCCGCGCGGTCTGCAGCTCCGCCCGCACCATATAAAATGAACTTAGTCCCCCCAGCACCCAGAAAAGCTGCGGGGTTTCCCCTACCTGTCGACACAGCTCCCGCGCCCGGGTGTAGGCTTGTTCCACTTCCGGGGCAGTATAACCCTTGGTGACCATCAGCGGCATGACCAAAGTGGTTTGTAGCGTGAGTTCTTGCTGATCGCGTGCGGGAGTATCAGGCAGAGTTTTGAGTAGATCCAACTTCTTGGTGAAGTGAGCAATCGCTTCCACATTGGCCGAGCGTCGGGTGGCTCGCTCACCGGCCTGCTGCCAATAGGGCAGGGCTTGCTCTATAAGGCCTGCCTCGGTGTAGTGATGGGCCAGCAGTTCCGGTTGGGTCTCGACGGTCTCGGGGAAGCGGTCCGCGAGCACCTGGGCAATCTGGCGGTGATACTGTTGCCGGGTGCTCTTCAATAACGACTGATAGGCTGCGTCTTGAATCAGCGCGTGCTTGAAGAGATAGGTGGCCTGCGGAGGCAACCCGTGCTGATAGATTAACTCGGCCTCGACCAACTGTCGCAACCCTTGCTGTAACAAGGCCTCGTCTAAGGGCGAGACGGCGTGGAGGAGTTCGTACGAGAACCCCCGTCCTAGGGTCGCTCCCAACTGCACGAGCTCTCGGACGGGGGCGAGGCGGTCTAAGCGCGCCATCAAGGAGTCCTGTAAGGTGGAGGGAATCGCTAAAGGCTGCAGGGGACCAACTAACTCATAGTGCCCATCCACTTCCTTGAGCAAGCCGGATGCGAGGACCATGGTGGTTAGCTCTTCAACAAACAGCGGTACACCATCGGTCTTGGCCACGATCTGCTGTACCACTTCTTGCGGGAAAGGTTTGCCGCCGATGATTTTCTCTACCATCGCCTCAACCGACTGACGTCCTAAGCGGTTAAGGGTGAGCTGGGTGATATGCGAATGCGGTCGCCAGGGCGGGGTGAAGTCAGGTCGAAAGGTCAGCAGCGCCAGCAGCCGAGTGGTTGGCACCTGATCCAGGACGAGCGTGAGCAGCTCCAGGGTAGAGGGATCGGCCCAGTGCAGATCCTCCCAGGCACAGTACACGGCAGTTTTCTCGGCCTCCTCGATGATCCAGGCTACCAGGGCTTCTTGGGTTTTCTGTTTTTGTTTCTGGGGACTCAACGTCAGAGGTGGAGTTCCGTCCGGCTGCGGCAGCGAGAGCAGGACGGCCAACAGAGGCAGGGTATCGGCCTGAGGGAAGCGATACTGAGTAAGGGTCTGCTGGAGTTTGCCGAGCTTAGCCTGAGAGGTATCGTGCGGGGCAAACTGCAAGAGCCGTTGCAAATGTTCGATGAGAGGATAGAAGGCACTGTTTTGGTGATAAGCCGAGCAGCGAAATTCGATGCGGGTCGCACCTTCGGCGCTGACGTGCTCTTTGAGCGTCTGCACTAAGCGAGATTTGCCGATGCCCGGCTCGCCGTTGAGCAGCACCACTTGACCTTCGCCGGTCTTGGCCTGTGCCCAGCGTCGCTGTAGTAGCCCGAGTTCTTCTTCTCGGCCTACCAAGGGCATCAAACCTTTACTGATTGCTGCTTCAAACCGGCTCTGCGCCGCACTCTCTCTGACGACCCGATAGACGGACAGGAGAGTGGAAATGCCCTTCAATGTCTGTGGCCCTAGGTCCTGGCACTCAAACAAGCCGGCCACCAACCGCTGCGTCGCTGCACTGAGCACGACGGTATCGGGCTCGGCCAAGCCCTGGAGTCGCGCGGCAATGTTGGGAGTATCGCCCAAGGCTAACTGCTCATGCTTGCCTCCACCTCCCATTTCTCCGACCACGACAAGACCAGTGTGAATGCCGATACGTACTTGCACGGGGTATGAAACCCGTCCGTTCAGTCGTTGGGACAAATCTCCCATTGCTTCGACAATTCCCAGTCCTGCACGTACGGCTCGCTGGGCGTCATCTTCATGCGCTACCGGGTAACCAAAGTAGACCAGCAGTCCGTCACCGAGATACTGGGCGATATGTCCCGCGAAGCGGCTAATCACCTCCGCGCTGACTTGCTGATAGGCGCGCACCACTTCGCGTAAGTCTTCCGGGTCAAGTTGCGCGGAGAGGGCGGTCGAGCCCACCAGATCACAGAACATCACCGTGAGCTGACGGCGTTCAGCGTCCGGGGCGCTCCGTGCCGTGGTACGCGGTTCAACCGGTGCGGAGTGGCCTAGAGGGTCCGCCGGCCGAGGATGGGTCCCAGGCAACTGCTGGGTGAGGGGCTGGCCACACTGCCCACAGAACTTCGCGCCAGGAGAGTTCGCAAAGCCACAGTGTGCACAGGGGCTGTTGAGGGAGGCGCCACACTCGGTACAGAATCTCATCCCCTCGGCATTCTCAAACTCACAACTCGCACAGCGCATGGTGCCTCTTTACTCCTTCGGGCTCGGCAGGGCAAGGAAAACACCAATTGGGGGCTAGGTGTTGGGTGTGAGGGACTGCGGACGCCGGACTGTTTTAGCGTCAGCTCCCCCTATTGTAGGGGCTGATCGTATTCCCGAACTTGGTTGTCAAAAACCCTCAGGATGCTCGACTAAACCAGACAGCAAGAGATTCGTACACTCATGCATCTGCGCCTGAATGCCGTAGCGTGCGCTATGCGCACGAAAATAATGGCGTACAGGGAAGACGTGCGCACAGCGCACGCTACCCCGGGCGTACCAATCTCAGGCATCTTGGTTTAGCAGCAGAAAGTTCGACAATTCAGACAACGCCACTTGGTCTCAGTCCGTCACTAAGACTCGTTCCTCGGCAAAGCCATAGAGCCGTAGACAGTTATCCCACATGATCTTGCGTTTGGATTCGCGGCTCACTCCAGGCAAGTCCAAAAAAGTCTTCACCCCATTCGGAAAGGGGCCGTCGGCGTGTGGGTAATCGACGGACATCACGATGTTATCGTCGCCGATCTCGTCGACGACGACCTTCAGGAGCTCCTCATCCACGTCAGTGCCGATAAAACATTGACGTTGAAAATACTCGCTCGGCCGGGCCGACAGTTTAATCGATTCCCCACCGCCATACTTCTTCCATTGGTCATCGAGCCGGTGCAACCACCACGGCAGCCAGCCGCAATTCCCCTCAAGAAAAGCTACTCGCAGATTGGGGAAGCGCTCCAGTACACCGCCGACGAGCATAGCGCTCATAGCCAGCATCAGTTCCAAGGGGAACGCCGAGGCGTGGTTCTGGGTACGGAAATTCGGCTTCCCGCGAAAACGATTAGTGACATAATCTTTAGAGGCCCCACCGCTCGTGCCGTGAAAGGCGAGAGGCACGTTCAAGCGGGTGATCTCCTTCCAGAGGACGTCGCACTCAGGAGAATTGACGTAGCGATCTTTGATCGGCATCGGTAAGAGCACTACCCCGACATGCCCTTGCTTTTCGACGGCACGCCGGGCCTCAGCCGCCGCGAGTTCTGGATCGTGCAGCGAGACGATCGCTGAGGGCTTGAGCCGTTTGGAGTTGGTGTGACAGTAATCCGCCAGCCAATCGTTGAAAGCGGCGCAATAGGCTGCGGCATAGGCTGGCTCCAAGTCGTCAATCGACACCACCATGTGGGCAAAGGTGCGGTAGATGACGCCGACATCGATGCCCTCCGCATCCATTGCCTGCAACGTTGAGGAAGCATCATACCCCCGCTCGCGCACCGGTTTATACATATGCTCAGTAGGCGCATCGAGGTACTGCTGCGGACCAACCACGTCTGCCGAACGCGCCCAAGGCGGAATCATCTGTCCCTGCACATCCCAGTGGGGGAAATTCGTCGGACTCCACCCCAGGTAGCGCGGCATTTTGTCGCGGTACTTGTCATGCAGATATTTCTCATAAATCTCGCCCGTCTCAATGACGTGCAGGTCACTGTCAATTACGTGAAAACCCTCTTTCATGCGGTGTTGCCTCCTGGTTAGGTTTACCCATCAATCTGTTGGGAGTAGCTTTCAATCTGCAAATCGGATCTCCCGTACCATCTCGGCCTTTTCGCGCAACCGTGCAAGCAGGCGGTGTTCCCCAATCCATTCGGCAAACTCGAGGGTCTCGGGGAGTTCATCATTCTCGTAGCGCACCACGAATTCTGCCGTGCTCATCTGGTGTTTCTGCTCAAATTCGCTGAGGCGTGGCTCGGTCCGTTGGATACCGGCTTCCAGAGAGCGTAATTCGTTGGCCAAGGCGGCTTCGACCAAAGGTTGCAGAGGATGGTCACGTGTAGACACCAATGTCAATTTTGTCATGTGGCTGTCTCTTTATTCTCTCCCGAAGTTTCTATTGTTATCACTTCAGTCCCGCCTTACGCATACCGGCAAACATGCGTTCTATCGTCACTGGATCTTTAGCGGGAGCTCTCTGTCTCAATGCTTCCAAGGAGAAATTGGGATCTAGCCGCAAAACCTCTGCTGCCTCAGCCCGCGCCTCCCCTTCCCGGTCTAACTCACTATAGACAGCAGCCAGGGCAAGGTGAGGAACCAGAAAATTAGGGTTGAGGGCAAGAGAGCGCTTTAGGGGTCCTATCGCCTCCTCATACCGCCCCGTCACTGCATAGGCCCAGCCTAAGCTGGCGAAGTAAGCAAACGGAGCATGGGGGTTGAGCCGCATGGCTTTCTCTACTAACTTAATGGTAGTCTCCGGCTGCCCCGACAAGTTGAGAATCTGGGCTAGCTGCCAATAGCTATCAGCATCGTTGGGATCGAGAGCGATCGCACGCTCTCCCTCAGCAATGGCCAATTCGTACTGCTTTTTCCACACATAGACCCAGCCTAGCATCCTGTGGGCCACAGGTAGGGAGTCATCCAGAGTGTTGGCCTTTTGCACCAGGGCAAACGCCTGCTCCAGGGTCTGGGGGTTCTGGCTCCAGAGAAAAGCCCATTCAGCATTATAGGTCAGACCCAAGAACGCATACGCTGCTGCATACTGTGGGTCCAACTCAATCGCTTTCTCAAACATCTGCCGTGCTTGTACATTCGTCTCTTGCGTGAAGCGCCAATAGTATGCCACCCCACGCAAGTAGTAATCGTAGGCCTCCAGATTGCCAGTGGGAGCGCGCTTGAGACGCGCTTGTTCCTCCTTCGTCAGATTGACTTTCAAGGCGGTCACTATCTTCTGGCGAATCTCATCTTGCAGCGCAAAGATGTCCTTCAGATCCCGATCATAGCGTTCTGACCAGAGGTGATAGCCTGTCGAGGCATCTACCAACTGCGCCGTGATCCGCACCTTGTCGTTCACTCTGCGGATACTCCCCTCCAAGACATACCGCACCCCCAGTTCCCGCCCTACCTCTTCGACATTCGCTGCCTTGCCCTTGTAGGTGAAGGCTGAGTTGCGAGCGATGACGAACAGGCTGGAGATCTTGGAGAGATCAGTGGTGAGGTCTTCGGTGAGGCCATCGCTGAAATACTCTTGTTCGGGATCGTTACTGATGTTGACGAATGGCAGCACGACGATGGAGGGCTTGTCAG
>JACQEL010000539.1 GCA_016200595.1 Deltaproteobacteria bacterium | reverse complement strand
GTCAGAGGTCGCGGATTACCAGAAGATGAACGAGATTCGCGATCGCGTGTCCTCGATTGTGAGCGATCCGGCGACGGCCGAGGGGCTCAAACCGTGGTACGGGCAATGGTGCAAACGTCCGACCTTCAACGACGAATACCTGCCCACCTTCAACCGGCCCAACGTGAAACTGGTGGACACCAAGGGGAAGGGCGTCGAGCGCGTGACTGAGCACGGGGTGGTCGTGGACGGCGTCGAGTACCAAGTGGACTGCCTGATCTACGCGACAGGCTTCGAGGTCGGGACGGCTTATACCCGGCGGGCCGAGTTCGAGGTGTACGGTCGAGACGGCGTGCCTCTCTCCAACTACTGGGCCAAGGGGATGAAAACCTTTCAGGGTTTCCTGAGCCACGGCTTCCCGAACCTCTTCCATATGGGGCTCACTCAAACCGGCCTGGCGCCGAACTTCACCTACATGCTGAACGGGCAGGCCACCCACATCGCTCATATCGTCGCGCAAGTGAGCGCTCGCGCAGCGAAGGCAGTGGAGCCCACCCCGGAGTCTGAGGCGGAGTGGGTGAAGCTGGTGACCAAACCGACCTTCATGACTACGTACCAGGACGTCTGCACGCCTGGATACTACAACGGCGAGGGGAAAAGGGAGGGCCAGGGCTTCCTCGAGAGCCAGTACCCAGAAGGTGCGGTACCTTTTTACGACATGCTCGCCCGCTGGCGCGAACAGGGGGATTTCGCCGGTCTCATCGTTGAGTAGGTCTAGCAGAGCGGAAAGTCGGGGCGCTGTTGGTTGCGCCCCGACCGGCTTAGATGGAGCAGCAGGGCAAATCGCCCATAAAACACCCCGGTTGGAGCATGAAGCTGCAATCGCTACAACCTGCACACCCCCCTCCACCGCCGCCGCCGGGAGTCTCAGCGGTGTTCGGCACTTTCTGAGCTTCAGCGTCCGGCAGGTTTTTGCGAAATCGGACATAGGAGCTAAACAACGTGTCTCGCCGCTCCTTGAGCTGCAGAGCCTCGTCTTCAGCGTGCACGTCCCGACCGAGCGCAAGAAGGAGCCCGGCAAGCACGAAAATAGCTCTTCCTCTTTTTCTCCTAATCTCCCCCTTCTGCCCTCAAAATAAGGCATATCTATAAGTTGCGTGCCACATGGCGATGATGACAGGTAATTTCGACTATTGGGGCCTGCCAAACGCCGCCCGCACAGCAACTTGAAGATGTCGGAGAAAGGGTCAGCTGTCATTCTCGTACGATGGCGCAATAAATACAGATTTTCAGGCATTCAAAGTCCGGGAGGCCGCGCGTATGTTGGTTTTAGCACGCGCATATCTTATTGGAGGACAGCATTCATGACTTTGAGCACACGCAAGCTTGGCAGTTACGGACTGGAAGTATCGGCGATCGGCCTTGGCTGTATGGGCATGAGCCAATCTTACGGTCCGGCGGATGAAAGTGAGTCGATCGCCACGCTGCATCGCGCCCTCGAACTGGGATGCACCTTCTTCGACACGGCCCAGGGCTATGGTCCCCTCACCAACGAGGAGCTGCTCGGCCGGGCGCTCAAGGGCCGGCGCAACCAGGTGGTAATCGGCACCAAATTTGGCTTTCGTTTCCAGGACGGCAAGCAGGTCGGCACCGAAAGAGCCAGCCGGCCTGAGCATATCCGTGAGGCGGTAGAGGGCTCCCTGCGCCGGCTCGGCACCGCCTACATCGATCTCCTCTATCAACACCGTATCGATCCGGCCGTGCCGATCGAGGAGGTGGCCGGCACGGTAGGTGATCTGGTCAAGCAGGGCAAAGTACGATTTTTCGGTCTTTCCGAGGCCGGGGTCGCCAACCTCCGCCGCGCCCATGCCGTCCATCCGGTTTCTGCCCTACAGAGCGAATATTCGCTCTGGGAACGAAATCTGGAGGGGGACGTAATCCCGGTTCTGCGCGAGCTCGGCATCGGCCTCGTACCCTTTTGTCCCCTTGGCCGGGGCTTTTTGACCGGAGAGGTCAAGCGTGCGGAAGAGTATCCGGAAGGTGATTTTCGACGTATCGATCCACGCTATCAGGGCGAGAATTACGACGCCAATATGAAGGCGGCGCAGGTAGTACGCGATATGGCCACGGTCATGCACGCGAAGCCTGGGCAGATCGCGCTTGCCTGGCTGTTGCACAAGGGCGGGGACATCGTGCCGATCCCCGGCACCAAGCGCCGGAACTATCTGGAAGAGAATGTGGCCGCCGAGACCGTCCAGCTTGATCTGGCACAAATGAAGATGCTCGACGACGCTTTGGCGCCGGGAAAAGTCTCGGGGCAGCGGTACGCCGATTGGATCATGGCGACGATTGATCGCTGAGCGACCAGATTGTGCGTTCGCGAACTTAAAGATGTCGGCGAAGAACCTAAAGACGGTCGAGCAAGGGGCATCGACCAGCGTCTGGTGCGCGCCGAGCCCGCAGCTCGACGACATGGACCAGCTGCAAGTTGCTCATCGTTTTTCCCCTATGGCTAAATATTGAATTACTGGCCGCGCACATGCGCGGTTTACGGGGAAATGCGACAGGGGAATTAAGTGCCACCGGATACCAGGTGCTCACGTAATCTTGCGATGTCCTTGATCGGCGAGCTGCCGAAAAAGCGGCTGTATTCCCTGCTGAACTGGGAGACGCTGAGATACCCGACACGCAGGCTCGCGGTGCTCACGTCCATCATCATGGACAGCATTAGACGCCGTGCCTCTTGAAGGCGCAGAACCTTTTGGAACTGCAAGGGGCTCATCGAAGTGACGGCCTTGAAGTGCTGGTGAAATGCGGATGCGCTCATATGCACCAGCTTGGCCAGCGCTTCGACTTTCATCGGCTCGGTGAAATTGGCGCGCAGCCAGGAGAGGGCTTTGGCAACCTTGTGAACGCGAGATTCCGCGAGGCCGAGCTGCGCCACGCGGGCGCCGCCGGGACTGCGCAGCAAGCGGATGAGAATCTCGTCGATCACCAGGGGGGCGAGCAGTTCGGCATCCCCAGGCTGTGCCATCAGCTCGACCAACCGCGTGGCGGCGTTCACGATCTGTGCGTTGGTCTGTCCAACGTACAGCGCGCGTATCTCTTGGACCCGAGGCAAGCCGTGCGGATAGACTTTCCAGACCAGTTCTGTGATCCTCTGCGGGTCGAAATCCAGCCGCAAACAGAGGTAAGGCTCTGAGCGGCTCGCTCGCATCACCCGGGCTGCCACGGGCACTTCAACCGAGGAGACGAGCAGGCGCGACTCGTCGTACTCGTAGACATGCTGCCCGAGCATCACACGCTTCGCGCCCTGCGCGACAATGCATAATCCTGGTTGCCACAAGGTATGCACCAACTCGGTATTAGTCCGTGAGGCACGGATGGCATAGACTCCGGGAATGAGAAGCGCAAAGCGGCCGTCATGCGGGGCATAGGTGCCAATCAAGCGTGCGAGTGTGGCCACGTCTGGTGCGCCTGGTCCCTCATGGCTTCCGTCCCACACTGGAGACGCATTGACCAGACTACGGTCACGCTTTGATAGGTCTTGAGGCGCCAATCAAGCGTGCGAGTGTCGCCGTTCATCTTCTCGGCTGCTGACGGTGCCTTACTCATGAAAATCAACTCTTGATAGCTTGCTTGCCATCAGCTTAGCTACACCGTAATCACAATCTTGCCAAAGTGTGCTGCGCTTTCCATATATTTGAGCGCCTCGCGCGTCTCAGCAAACGGAAAGATGCGATCAATCACCGGCTTCGTGTGCTGGATCGCCAGGGCTTTGTTCATGGCCTCGAACATCTCGCGCGAACCCACGTAAATCCCTGGCAGCCGCAGCCCTTTCCTGATGACTGGATTCGGGTCCACTTTGCCGGCAAAGCCAGTCAGGACACCGATCAAACTGATCGTTCCACCAAAGCGCGTCGCCTGGAAGGATTGTTCGAGCGTGCCTGCGCCGCCCACCTCGACGACGTGATCCACTCCTTCCCCATTCGTCAGCTCTACGACGCGTTTGCCCCACGCATGCGTTGTTTTATAGTTGATCGTTTCCCAGGCGCCGAGTTGCCGTGCGCGCGCCAACTTCTCGTCACTGCTCGAGGTGACGATCACGCGTGCGCCGGCCATGACGCCGAACTGTAACGCAAAGATCGACACCCCCCCGGTGCCTTGCACAAGGATCGTGTCGCCGGCCTTCATCCCACCTTTTGTGACCTGACCTTGCCAGGCGGTAACGGCGGCACACGGCAGGGTCGCTGCCTCCTCGGGTGTCATGTGGGCGGGGAAATGGACCAGGCCGTCTTCGTGAAGCACCACGAGGTCGGCCAGCATACCATCGATAGACCCGCCTAAGGCAGAGGCAAAATAGGCCGCCGTGATGTCACCCGCGAGCCAACTCTGGAAAAAGATGCCAGCAACCCGATCACCAACCTTGACACGAGTGACGCCAGGACCAACCTCAACCACCTCTCCAGCACCATCAGAGCAGGGAATCAGGGGCAAGCGTGTGGCGCGTGCTCCGCCATGCTTCACGGTCACGAGGTCGCGATAATTGAGCGAGACGGCTCTGACCCTGATACGCGCCTGGCCTTGCTGCAAAGGCGGGTCAGATCGTTCGGAAAACTTCAGGGCATCGATACCAAACGCATCTGTGATCTCACAGGTTTTCATGCACATCCCCCTTTCAAGACAACTTCTCATGCTGAGCCCTTCGACAGGCTCAGGACGAGCGGATAGGTATCCCGGTGAAAAGTTAAGAGTTACGAGCGGCAAAACAGGCCAAGATGCAGAAGGCAGAATTAGCAGGCAAACGGAAAATGTTCTTGAGCCGCCTCTCCTGCTGGATTCTGTCTCCTGAATTCATGGTTCCTCATTCTTCACTCTTAATTCTTCATTTTTCATTCTCTTGAAACACTTCCTTCGCCAACTGGAAGGCATTCACTGCTGTTGGCACGCCTGCATAAAAAGCAATGTGGATAAGAATCTCGATGATCTCTTGTTTGCTCAGGCCCATGTTGAGCCCATTGGCGATGTGTCCCTTTAACTGCGGGAGGCGTTGCATAGCCATGAGCGAGGCAATGGTAATGGCGCTGCGCATTTTCGGTTCAAGTCCAGGACGGGTCCAGACGCGGCCAAATACCACCTCGTTAATCATCTCTTCCAGGTCAGGAGCGAGTTCCCCCAACGCAGTTACAGCACGCGCGCGTTTCCCCAATAGTTTTTTGCGCAATTTGAGTCCTTTTTCGAGATCAG
>JACQEL010000538.1 GCA_016200595.1 Deltaproteobacteria bacterium | reverse complement strand
CTTTGCCTGCTACCTTCTCGCGTATGCGCCGCTCGTCATCCTGGGGGGTGAGGTGAAAATAGTTCTTCAGCAGCTCAATGAGTGGCAGATAGGGGTAGGCTTTGCCATGCGAGACTGAGAAGGTCTCCAAGACGAGACAGCCGCGCTGCGTACTCAATTTGAACTCCAGGAAGAGACGGGACTTCCCCACTCCTGGTTCTCCCAGTACGCCGACAATCTGCCCATGCCCGGTCTTGGCCTGCTCTAGTGCTCTCTTCATCTGGTCCAGCTCGGCCTGCCGACCGACAAACCGCACCAAACCTCGTCTGGCCGCTACCTGCAGCCGCGTGCGCAGCGGTCCCACTCCGAGCACCTCATAGATGTGGACCGGGTCGCTCACGCCTTTGACCCGAGCGGCCCCCAGCGCTTTGAACTCGAAGTAGCCCTCAGTGAGTTTCTGGGTATCCTCACTCACCAGCACCGCGCCCGGGGTCGCGAGACTTTCCATCCGCGAAGCTAAGCTGGTAGAGTGGCCGATGGGGGTGTACTCGGTGCGCAGATCATCTTTACGGATCGAGCGCAGGACTACTTCTCCAGTGTTGACGCCAACCCGGATCTGCAAGTTCAGTCCGCGCTCTAAACGCAACTGCTCAGCGTACTGCTTGCTATCTTCCTGCATCTTAAGGGCGGCATAGAGCGCGCGCTGGGGGTGATCCTCGCAGGCAATAGGAGCCCCGAAGAAGGCGAAGATGCCGTCGCCAGTAGACTGCACCACATAGCCCTCGTAGCGATGGACGGCGTCCATCATGAGCTGCAGTGCCGGATCAAAGAGGCGGCGCGCGTCCTCGGGATCGAGGTCTTCGATCAATTCCATCGAGCCTTTGATATCGGCGAACAGGGCAGTGATCGTCTTCCGCTCGCCGTCGGTCGCGCCTCTGGCTTCCAGCGCGGCCTGCTCGGCCCGGATACGTTCGGCGAGGTGGGGAGGAGTCCAGAATCCAGGAAAGTCCGCAGTCCGCAGTCCGAGGTCCGAAGTCTGGAGTCTAGGGGTTGGGGGCTGGGTGTTAGGGGTTAGGGGCTGGGAGCTGACAACTGACAACTGCGAACTGGCAATTGGTGAAGCGCCCGCCCAGACCAGGACCTTCCCGTTTTCATCGACTGCTACCCGCTCCGCCTCAATGAGTTCTTCTTTGAGAGCTTCAAGCGCCGCACCGTTCAGAGCGAACTGCACCTGCAGCATCCGGTAGGTGATTCGCCCTTTGCTCCGTAGCAGCTCCCGAACCTGCTCTAGCACCTCAATGATTGTCATGCTCGTTCCCCTACCGCCAGGGATTATAGGACAGGCCGACGATTGGTACCAGTGTAAAGGGTCAAGAGCGAGTTCGCGCAGAACTGTTAGCGGAGCATCCTTGAGAGGAAAGCCTGGGGACTGGGGACTGGGTCTTCTCGAATTCCTCATTCATCATTCAGCGTTCCGCATTTAAAAGTAGCTCGCCTTTCAGCCGATACAGTTCCGCCTCCCATATGTGCTGTCCTTGCCTGAGCACTGCCTCCAGTGCCTCATCAATGAGGGCGAGTCCTTCCTCTGCTTGCCCAACTTTCCTCAGCTCAGCTAAGAGGCCAAGAAAATAAGGGCGGACTAGCTTTCCTCCAGTAGATAGCCGAACACCCATGCCTTGGTTCATCTGCTCGATGCCTTCTTGCCTCTGCCCCTGCTCAGCTAATGCCCAGCCCCGAAGAGACATCCCAGCCCCCAGCCATTGCGCAAACCCGTGTTCGGTCGAGAGAGTAATAGCTGCCTCTGCCTGTTGTCGAGTTGCCTGCACGTCTCCCCGATGGAGGTAGAGCCACGCGGCAAAAGCCAAGAGCGCAGCCAACGTATGAGCATGGGACAACTTGTAGGCCTCGGCGAGCGCGGCCTGCATTTTTTTAAGGGCCTGGTCTGGATAGCCAAGATACCACAAGGTCCAACCCGCAAACCCTCCGCAAAACGCCCCGGGATCACGGCCGTAAAGAAAGGCGAGAGAGGTGTGCTGCTGGGGGTCGTACAGGGCAACGGACTTCTCCAAGTACTCTTGGGATTGGGTTAACTTTCCGAAGAAGAAAAGGGTCTGCCCCAATGCCATGTAAGCCTCCAAAAGAAACGCCGGGTCTTGTGTGCTCTCAGCGAGGCGCAGGAGCTGTTCCCCCAGCTCCTGCGCCGCCTGTAACTTTCCTTGCTGCAGATGGGAGGCATAGACTCCTCGTATGGCCGGAAAAAGAGCGGAGCTGCCTCCGACGTGCTGGCAAAGCTCCTGTGCCCGAGTATAGACTTTTTCCGCTTCTGGGGCGCCATAGCCTTTGGTGATCACCAGCACGGCCTGCTGTCCGGCGAGCTGTAAATACGCCACCGCCTTCTCGGTATTGCCGCTGCGGCTGTAGTGATGAGCCAAGTCGCCGTAATGGTCCTCTAACTGGGAGTGAAAGATCATCTCAGTTGCCTGTGCCGTGCGCTCATGCACGAGCTTACGCTGCTCCAGTAGTAGCGAGTTGTAGGCTACCTCCTGTGTTAGGGCATGCTTGAAGGTGTACTCGACCTCCGGAAAGGCCGGTTGTTCATAAATGAACTCGGCGGTCTGCAAGTGGCCGAGCACGCGGTAGAGTTCTTCGTCAGGCTGAGGCGCGACTTGCTTCAGCAGGGTCAAGGGAAATTCTTTGCCGATGACCGCAAGAGTTTGCAGGAGGGCTTTCTCTACCGCAGGAAGGCGGTCGATGCGGGAAGCCAGGACGGCTTGCACGGTCGTGGGAATGCGCAGCTCGGCCGGGAGAGGCATCTGTATCCCTCCATCAGACACCAACACTCCCTGCTCCCCTAACTCCCGGACCAGCTCTTCCATGAAAAAAGGATTGCCCTCGGTCTTGACCAGAATGAACTGCTTAAGTGGAAGTAAGGTGGGGTCGGTTCCCAGCAGTGCCGTCAGCAGTTCTTGCGCGTCTTCCTGCCTTAACGAATCGAGTCGCAGTTGGGTATAGTAGGTTTTGCTGCCCCAGTCGTGTCGATATTCCGGCCGGTAGTTCACCAACAGCAAGATTTTTGCGGTCGCGAGGCTCTCGCTCAGGAGCACGAGGAACGCTTGAGTTTCGGCGTCGAGCCAGTGCAAGTCCTCGAAGATGAGAACGAGCGGCTGATTCAGGCTCTCGCGTGCCAACAGCCGCTTAATGGCCGCAAACGTCCGTTGCTGGCGAATCTGGGGGTCCATTTGTGCCAGCGAAGACGTCGGCTCGACCAGCCCTAAGAGGGCAAAGAGATAGGGGAGGGTATCCTCCAAGGTGCGGTCCAACGTCAGCACTCGCCCAGTAATCTTCTCCCTACGCCTGCGTTCGTCATCCTGCGGCGTGATCTGGAAATAGTTCCTGAGCAAGTCAATTAACGGTAGATAAGGATACGCCTTACTGTGCGAAACGGAAAAAGTCTCCAGCTGCAATAATTGACGCGTATTGCCCAGTGCCCTGAGAAATTCATGAAAGAGGCGGGATTTTCCCACCCCTGGCTCTCCCATTACTCCCACGACTTGGCCATGGCCCTGTTCGGCAAGTTCCAAGGCTGTCCGCAACGACTCGAACTCACTCTGCCGACCGACAAACCGGGTCAGCCCGCGCCGCGCCGCGACCTGCAGGCGCGTGCGCAGCGGTCCCATACCGAGCACTTCGTAGATGGTGACGGGGTCACTGACCCCTTTGACCCGGGCTGTACCTAAGGATTTGAACTCAAAATATCCTTCGGTCAGTTTGTAGGTCTGCTCGCTGACGACAATAGAGCCGCCCGGCGCTAATCCCTCCAGACGAGAGGCTAAACTGGTGGAGTGACTGATGGGGGTGTAGTCAGTGCGCAGGTCATCTTTGCGGATCGAGCGCAACACCACATCGCCGGTATTCACTCCTACCCGGATTTCAAGGTGACGCCCATGCTCTCGTCGTAATCTTTCTGCGTAGCTTTTCAGGTCCTCTTGCATCCGCAGCGCGGCAGACAGGGCCCGTTGCGGATGATCTTCGTGGGCGAGCGGCGCGCCGAAGAAGGCAAAGATGCCATCCCCGGTGGACTGCACCACGTATCCCTCATAGCGATGGACGGCGTCCATCATGAGCTGCAAAGCAGGATCAATGAGGGCACGGGCTTCCTCTGGATCGAGATCTTCAATAAGGGCCATGGAGCCTTTGATATCGGCAAACAGCGCGGTGATGGTTTTGCGCTCGCCGTCGGAGAGCTGCCTGGCCTCCAAGGCTGCCTGCTCCGCGCGAATGCGCTCCACGAGATGTCGTGGCGTATAACTTATAGGTCTAGGGTCTAGCGTCTGGTGTCTAGCCTTGGGAGAGGGTGCTGGTTGGACCCTAGACTCTAGACTCTGGACGCTAGACGCCTCCGTGAGGGAAGATCCGCAGCCGCCGCAGAACCGATCACTGGGGTCATTAGCGAAGCCGCAGCGTTCACACGGCAGTGGTAAAGGAGACCCACACGCTCCACAGAACTTGCGTCCCGGGTTATTGTCGATGTGACACTGCAGGCACTGCATCCGGCTACTCTCCCCAGCTCCCCTTTTGTCATGTGACTTAATGCGGCACTCATCCTGCACAAGCGGGTGCAGGATGTCAAACAGTT
>JACQEL010000537.1 GCA_016200595.1 Deltaproteobacteria bacterium | reverse complement strand
TTCCTGCACCGCAGCACTGCGAATGATCCAGCGGTGAGGGATCCCTTTATAGCGACAATACGAACGCACTTTCACCGAGTAGGGTGAGAGTTCGGCGCCAAAGATTCGATACGGATCGGCCATGATGTGTCCTTTCAGTTGCGACGTTGAGAGACCCTCGGTCAGAAATCCAAGGGTAGCGTGAGAGGCTGCGTAAAAATAAAATCTCGGTGGGCAATGAGAATGGGATCAATCGCCGAGACTACGGCGGCGCGAACGGGAGCCCGGAGTTGTAGGAGTGTGTCAAACATAATGTGGCGGGCCTGCCAGGGGCAGTGGGGCGGTAGCCTGACCCTACACTGCCAAAGCGTCAGGATGGCTTGAGCAACAAAGGAAGCTGCGAGAAACCGAGCACGATAGGGCTGTCGGTCTGTCGCACGGCAGGCGACTCCCCACGTTTGAGGGTTGAGAAACGATCAAGAAAGGCGTTGAGAGAAATCCTCGCCTCAGCCCGGGCGAGGGGGGCGCCGAGACAATAATGGATGCCCATGCCGAAAGCGACATGGTTGCGCAGGTCGCGATCGAGCCGGAATTCCTCAGGCTCCGGGAAGGCGCTCGGGTCACGATTGGCTGCCCCATAGAAAATTGTGATCCTCTCGCCCGGCGCGATTTTGACACCTGAGACTTCAACGTCACGCGTCACCGTGCGGAATAGGCGCTGAACCGGACTCTCGTAGCGCAAGGTCTCTTCGATCACAGGTTCAACCAAGCCGCGATTCTCGCGCAACTGTTGCCATAACTCGGGCTGCTCAACTAGAATGTTGAACAGGTTGCCCAGCAGATTCGTCGTGGTTTCGTTTCCCGCGATCAGCAACAGGATACAAAAACCCAGAATCTCCCAGTCCTGCAGCGACTCACCTTCAATTTCGGCCTCTACCAAGGCGGTGATGAGGTCATCCGCACCGTGGGCCCTTCGCGCTGCGGCCATCTGACCGAAGTAAGCGACCATCGCTTGAATGTTCTGTAGTCGTTCGTCCCTCTCCGCCGAAACTGTAGAGAGGAAAGCATCGGACCAGCGTTTAAAGGTCGCATAATCTTCTCCGGGAATGCCGAGCAGGCGGGCGATAACCTTCACTGGCAGTGGGACCGTATAGGACTCGACCATGTCGGTTGTGCCGTCGCTGATCTCATCCAGTAATGCCTGAGCAATACTGGTGATCCAGGGCTCGAGCGCCTCGACGCGCTTGAGGGTAAACACTTTATTCACCAGCCGGCGGAACCGCGTATGACGGGGTGGGTCGTCTTGAAGGAGTACCATCCTCGGACCGAATTGGCCGGCCATCGGGCTCTCTGAGGAGAAGGTTTCGTGATCTCGTAGGGCGCCATACACATCGTCGTACTTTAGCAGTCCCCACGCCCGAACGGGCGCAGCCAATCCAGATGCACCAGCCGGTATGCTCACATAATGGACCGGAGATTGATCACGGAGGGCGCGATAGACAGGATACGGATCGGCAAAGTTCGCCCGCGCCACCAGGTGATCGGGAGTGAAGGTTGGAGTGGTTGTCATAGAACTGTTCCTCTATCACAGCTTCAAGGTTCCTGCCGCCTTTGCTTTGATCCGCACGGCGTTCCCGGGCAGGTAGGCAAGGGGGATCTCTTCCAAATCGAGAAGTTCCACACTCGCGGCATCGGCTCCAGCAACACAGGCTCGCCCGCGAGCCAGACGTTCAGCCTCTGCCAACGCTTGCGCACGACTCATAGTGTCCAGGGCAAAGACACGATCGATCGTGCCGCTAACCTGCGCAATGGCAACGCCGATAGCGTTAGCGACTTCGTAGTGTGGAGGGCGAATGATCATTGACACGCCGCGTAACTGCTCGGGAAATAATATACTACCACCCCCAACTGCCACCACGGGTACAGGATTAGCCGAGAGCTTCATACGATCGATGTTGTCTTCCAGGGAGCGACTGATATAAGCCAAGCCAGCCTCGACCACACGCTTGGGCAGAGCTTGAACCTGACCGGGATCCCCTAGTTGTATGCGCCCCGTGGCCACAGCTAGGTCAGTCGCCGTTAGTTGCTGCCCGCCAAACACCTTCGCTTCCTCGGTTAACCGATACCCTACGCTGTCCGGTCCTACACGGATCTCATCCGTCTGGTGCACGCGGCTGCCGCCGCCCAGACCGATAGATACCAGGTCCGGCATACGAAAATTGGTGCGCACGCCACCGATCTCTACCGCCAGCGCCGACTCGCGTGGAAAGCCCTTTTGCAGAATCCCGATGTCAGTAGTGGTCCCGCCAATGTCGATCACAATCGCATCGCGGAGCTGACTCAAATACGCTGCACCGCGGATGCTATTCGCCGGTCCAGACGCGATAGTGAAGATGGGGTACCGCAACGCGTAATCCACCGACATCAAGCTGCCATCGTTCTGCCCGAGAAACAGCGTGGCAGGAATATGCAGTTGACGGATCGCCTGCTCGAATCCTTCAATAGCAGTTCGCGCGACGGCAATAAGCGCCGCATTCAGCACGGTCGCATTCTCCCGCTCCAGGAGGCTCACACTGCCGATCTCGCCGGATAAGCTGACAGGCATATCGTCGCCCAATTCTTCCTGCAAAATATCTCGTGCCCGCAGCTCGTGTTCCGAGTTCACCGGCGAGAACACACCAGTCACCGCCACTGCTCGCACGCGCCCTTTCAGTTGCTGCGCCGCCGCGCGAATCTCCCGTGGATCAAGGGTCGCCAGAGGCTCACCGTTGTACTCATGCCCGCCATGAAGAATGAAAGCCTGCGGGCACACCATCTGCCGTAGGTCTGCCGGCCAGGTAATGAGGGGTTCCACGGCTCGCGTGGCAGGAGCACCCAGACGGATCACCCCAACCGAGCTGAGTCCTCGCCGAGTAACGATGGCATTCGTGCAATGCGTAGTCCCGAGCATAGCGTAACGAATGGCAGTAGACGGGAGCTGCGATGCCGTCAGCACAGCCTGAAGGGCATTTACGATGCCGGTGGTTACATCGGCCGTTGTCGGCGATTTCGCACTGGCAACAACCTGGTCCGCTGCATCCAGGATGACGGCATCGGTATTGGTGCCCCCTACATCGATGCCAAGACGGAAGACATCAGACACTTTCTCAGGAGTCGCTGGACTTGCCATCTAGAGTGCCACTTTCTTGCTCGGTGCCTTTATACACAAACGCTGAACGATGAACGCGGAACGCTGAATGAAAGACAAAATGGTTTTCCGTTCATCATTCATCATTCATCATTTCCCAAAGGTATATACTCGATCTCGTAGCCAAAATAGCGTGGTCCGGCTAGGGCTAGACCTCCAGGAGTACGCCACTGCGGATGGCAGGGAATACCTAAGACGATGACGCGCAACCCATACTTCAGCGCTTCAGTAGTGATAGGTAAGCCGGTCTGTTCATCGACTATAGTAATCAGGTCAGGCACCGTGACTTCGGGTTGACCGTCCCGCCAGAAAACCAGATTTTCATTCTGAAAGGAGATTTTGTACGGCGTGCCGGCGTCTTGCCCGGTGCCAATAATATCCAATTCTCCACGGGCGAAGCCGCGCTCGGTGCGTCGCCGCACATCGGTGATTTTGCCTTCGCACAGCTGGCGGCCGTGCAAAAGCGCGGTCAACGCCGCAATCGGATCGCGTTTCTGCTCTCGGCAAGTGAGCAACGTGTGGCCAATTTCGCGGGCTAGGGAGATCGTGCTCGGCACCAAGGCTTTTTTAGCAGTCGCCCCTTGCATGGCATACAAGGCGATGCACGCCGAGCAGCCCATCTGGATGGTGACGGCTCGCGCGAGACGCTCCGTCCAGAAGTTGTCCGGGGTTTCCAGTAACACCTGGTTTCCTTTTTCATCAGCTATCGCCATGGGGGTTGCCGACACGCCATGCAAAGTCGGAGTCACCATCTGGATTTCCGGAAAGGCTCGGCCCATCCCATCAGCATCGACGAGCGGCAACCCCAGGGTGGCGGCAACCACCATCGGGATCATCGAATTGACACCACCGGCCTCGGCTGACACGGTCGCTACGGCGCGGCATTGCAGGCGGCGTTCAAGCATCTTGAACGCGTCCAGCACTTCTGTGCCGCTAGGAATCTTCTCTACCAAGACGGTGGGCGCCCCCATCATCGCCGTCGGGATGATCCACCCATCGTCAGGCACCTGATCTAGTGGCAGCAGTTGCACAGGCCCGTGCCGCGCCACGGCTTGCTGGGCCATGAGTTTCCCTAAGGTGGGATCCCCTCCGCCACCGGTGCCGAGTACGGTAGCGCCAAGGGCGATTTCTTCCAGAGCGTCGTGGTCGAGGAGATTCATCTAAATGTCCATTGGTCGATAGATTTCGATGCCCCCGCGCCAAGCTCGTCGTCGCTCGCAGTTCTAGCGACTTGGCTTGTTGCCGGCGGGCGACCTCACTAGCCTTCAAGAAACATTCTTCGGCTTCTCTTGTAGGGTGGGCACCGCCCACCGTTTCGGCTTCACTCACATTTTGGTGGGCAATGCCCACCCTACCTTGAAGCTACCTTGAAGCGTAAGCGTTCCTTTCAGCCGATACTTCTTCTGTCTTTCCCTGTTGTTGCCTCTGATGGTTCGTTCGATGAGCACAAGGTTATGACTATTGCAAGCTAAGAACTAACCGGTTCTTCAAGCCAACAACGTCCGCGCGATCACTTTTAGTTCCAGAATCGGCTTGACGCCTTCAAAAATCGGCAGCACTAGCGCATCGACGACATAGCGCGAGATGGCGTACTCTTCGCCGTAGCCCCAGCCACCGTGGATCAGTTGTCCTTCTTGGGTGACCCATACCGCCACGTCGCATGCCAGGAGCTTGGCCATCGCTGCTGTCACCGCCGCGGTCTCGTCTTTATCCATGGCCGGCGCGGCTGCGTAGGACAGTTGGCGAGCTGCAGCGATGTGTGTGGCCATATGGCCGAGTTTGTATTGGGTGAGTTGGAAGTCGCCGAGCGGACTGCCAAACTGTTTACGTTCGTTGGCGTAGGTCGCGCTGACCTCGAGAGCAGCCT
>JACQEL010000423.1 GCA_016200595.1 Deltaproteobacteria bacterium | reverse complement strand
ACTCCTCTTTAGTCCATAGCTCTTTCATGGCCAGGATGGCCTCACGCGTTTGCGTCCACCGGTGGGCAAAGTCTCCCCCCATGATTTCCGTTTCTTCCTTGAGCCAGCCCGCGCCGATACCAAAGAGAAAGCGGCCTCCAGAATAATGATCGAGCGTCGCTATCTCTTTCGCCAACAGTATGGGGTTCCGCTCCGGTACCAGACAGACCCCCGTACCGAGCTGAATGGTCGAGGTCGCCGCTGAAGCTCGCGCTAAAGCGACGAACGGGTCGGCAATAATACCGACCGCTGCCGGAATACGACCGTCAGGTGACGCCGGATAGCGTGAAGAGTAATGGACCGGGAGAATGGGGTGTTCGGGTACCCAAAATGAAGCAAAGCCTAGTTCCTCGGCTTTCTTAGCGACTGCCGCTGGATCAGCAGCCTGTTCCGAAGCCAGTAGAAAAACTCCAACTTTCATGATGCCCTCCTCTTGGTGTTTTGTTTGCGACAAGAACAAGATTCTTCTGCAGGAGAATCTTTACGGTACTGCAGCATTAAGTCATCTTAAAGAATGGAGCAAGAGGCGTGAGAGGCAGCAAGATTTGTTATACTGGGAATTGTGAAAGGAGCCATAAAAGCGATGGCGGAAAACAGCCGGATTCATTATCGCGTCATCATCTTAGGATCAGGGCCAGCGGGACTCACTGCTGCTCTGTACGCGGCACGTGCTAATCTGGAACCACTCGTTATCGAAGGGAGCCAGCCTGGCGGCCAGTTGACGATTACCACCGAAGTCGAAAACTATCCGGGCTTTCCCAAGGGCATTATGGGACCGGAAATGATGATCCTGTTTAAGGAACAAGCCGAGCGTTTCGGCACACGTTTCTTGTATGGTGACGTCACGCAGGTGGACTTGTCCCAGCAGCCATTTAGCGTGACTTGTGACAATAAGAAATACACGACCGAGGCCTTAATCATCGCCACTGGTGCCAGTGCGAAATTACTGGGGTTAGCCTCAGAAAAGCGATTGATGGGCTATGGAGTCTCTGCCTGTGCAACCTGCGATGGCTTCTTTTTTCATGAGAAAGAGGTCGTTGTAATCGGGGGTGGCGATACCGCCATAGAAGAGGCGTTATTCCTGACCAAGTATGCCAGCCAAGTGACAATTATCCATCGCCGCGATCAGTTACGTGCCTCCAAGATCATGCAGGCTCGGGCGGACAAAAATCCCAAGCTCGGTTTCCTCTGGGATGCGGTGGTAGAAGAGATCTACGGTGACCCGCACGCCGAAGGCGTGACCGGAGTGCGGCTCAGGAATATGAAGACCGGTCAATCGAGCGATTTCCGCTGTGATGGCGTATTTATTGCCATCGGTCACTCGCCGAACACGCAGCTTTTCCACGGCCAACTTGAGATGGACGAGATTGGTTACTTGATTACCAACCCGCGCTCGACTGCGACGAGAGTTGCTGGTGTATTCGCAGCTGGTGATGTGGCCGACAAAGTGTATCGTCAGGCGGTGACGGCTGCAGGCACCGGCGGCTGCAGGCACCGGCTGCATGGCGGCGATCGATGCGGAGCGGTTTTTAGAAAGCCACAATTAAGTCCTGAGCAATGAGTGCTGAGTCCTGAGGAAAATAGGTTATCTCCTTACTCAGCACTCAATACTCAGCACCTAGCACTCAATACTCAGGACTCAGCACCTAAACCGAACGGCAAGAGATTCATACACTCATGCATCTGAGCCTGCATGCCGTAGCGTGCGCTATGCGCACGAAAATAGCGGCGTACAGGGAAGACGTGCGCACAGCGCACGCTACCCCGAGTGTACCAACCCATACATCTTGGTTTAACACTCAGGACTCAGCACTCAGGACTTAATTCTCTACTCGCGGAATCACTTCCTTCGCTAGCAATTCCAACGAGCGCATGACCTGAGCCGTAGGTTGGCCAGGGAACTGCATACGGAGAATCATAATCTCGATATTCGCCTCATCGCGGTAGCGACGCAGCTCACGAGCACAGAACTCGGGATCGCCGATGATGTGGCGGTCCTGGCGAAAATTCTCAGACTCGAAGTAGGAGTCATTCGGATCGGTTACCCGACGCCGCGAGCCATCAGGATTGCGATCGAAGAACGGGATCCAGGGCGGACAATAGACTTTGCGATAGACGTGCAAAAAATAAGGTTTCACCTCATCCCACGCTCGCTGCGCGTCCTCGGCTACGTAAAATTCACGGATCAACGCCCGCGGAAACTGGGCAGGGTCACGGCCAAAGTCTCGCAGTGCTTGGGTGTAGTCGCCAAACTCTGCATTGGTTTCTTTGAGGTTGGTGACAAGCGAGACCAGCAAGGGGTGGCCTTTTTCTGCAACCCGCCGGCGCGAGCTGGGCGTGCCCGCACCCAACCAGAGGCGGGGCGGCTTTTGCACGGGTGTTGGCGTAAGGCGGGCGTCATTCACCTGATAGTGCTTGCCGCTGAAGCTAAACCGCTCGCCACTCCAAGCGCGGCGAATGATCTCGATGCCTTCGTCAGTCATCGAACGGCGCTGTTTTTGGTTAAGCCCGAAACCGGTGAATTCGTGCGGCCGGTAGCCGCGACCGATACCTAACTCGAAACGGCCGCCGGAAATGACATCGAGCACCGCGGCGTCCTCGGCAAGCTTCAGCGGGTGACCATAGAACGGTAACAGAACGACACCCTGGCCAATGCGGATATTTTTCGTCCGTCCAGCCATGGCCGCGGCCGCGATCATGGGCGACGGACAGTAGGCATCATCCATGAAGTGGTGCTCGGTGAGCCACACCTGATACAGACCCAGTTCGTCAGCTCGGGCAATCTGCTCGAGTGCCTCGGCATAGACCTGCTGGGGAGTGACGCCAAACTCAGCTGGGGCCTGAAGACTGTAAAAGACGGCGTATTTCATTCTTGTCCTCCTGAGAAAGAAGAAGTCATCTTCCCTGGCGCATTATGCAGAGGTTGGAGGCTGTGAGACAAGCCTGTGCGGCATGCCTACTCCCTCACTGCCGACGCTTCACTCTGGGCTGTCCTTGACGTGTAGAGATCTGCCGGTTAGCCAGAAACGGGAGGATGGTATGCTGAATGCTTTGTTGCTGATCGCGGTCGGACTGTGGCTCGGTGCGATGGTATTTTTTGCGTCTGTGGTAGCACCGACAGTCTTCGGTACGCTGGAACCGCAGATTGCTGGACATATGATCCGGCGGGTATTCCCTCGTTACTATCTTTTTGGCTTGATTTGCTTGTCTGTTGCCTCCCTCTCAAGTCTCTTTGCACCGGGTGCATCTTCATGGATGACCGTGGCTTGTCTACTTATGTTGGCCGCCACCTGGTATGCCAGACAGGTCCTGATGCCGCAGGTCAATGCTGCACGTGACGCGATGCTCGCACGGAATGAGGCGCACTCGCCTGAGTTCGACCGTTTGCACAAGCGCTCCGTACAACTGAATACTACGGAGATGGCCGTGTGCTTGCTCCTGCTCTACGCACTGGCGGAGTGAATCGCCAGAACACACGGCTACAGCGAACCATATGGCATTGGTGCATCCCGCGGTAGCGTGCGCTGTGCGCACGTTTCCTTCCCGCTGAATACAAGCACGGTTGAGGAGGTGATGAATCTCCCGTGCTCTGATTTACAGGCGGTTTTCATTCGAGTGAGTCCTCTGCTGGGAGCGCGGGCGTCCCGCCCGCTTTGAAAAGCGACCAAGATGGTCGCGCTCCCAGGACGCAGCCGAAGGCAAATTGCTGTAGGTGCTCCCCTAAAGGAAGATCCGCTCTCAGACAAAACGCAGCAAGCGGTCCGCCCGGAGCAGCTTCTCTTTGATGGGAATCTCGAACCGACAGGCGGGCTGACATGGGGCCTGACAGTCGATACAGCGTGAGGCGTTGCGCGTCACTGGGAGGTGTGCGTAGGCTTCCATGCCCACGCGTTGCTGGCCGTAGTTCTCATAATACATGGCATAACGCAGTACGTCGTCGATGGGCACCTCATACGGACAAGAGGATAGACACGCTCCGCACCCTGGCCGGCAGTAGTCGTTGGCGACGAGACGATCGTACTTTTCCAAGAGCGCGGCATCGGCTGGTTGGAGTGGCTGGCCCGAGGCGTGCAGATATTCGTCAATCTGTGTCAATGAGTTGATGGAGACTACTAAGCCGCTCACGTTCTGGTTGGCCAGCACCCATTTGAAAGCGGCTTGCGCGAACGACTCCCGCTCGGTGGGTGTGAAGTCCGACAGCACAGTGTGTTGGGCCCCTTTGAGCGTCTTCATCGCCACTACCCCCACACCTTTTTCTTTCGCATCATGGAAGATATTGGTCAGGTCCGGCCAGTTATTGAAGTTGTACGCCACCATGATGACGTCAAAGCGGCCGGAATCGACGGCGTGACGCATCACAGTTTCCAGGTGGGGAGTATGGGAGGAAACGCCTAGGAACCGCAGTTTGCCTTGTGCTTTCAGGCGGTCGCAGGCTTCATGAATGTTCGGATTCATCAGCCGGTTGACTGAGTCGCAGGCATGGATATGGGCGAGGTCGAGATAGTCTACGCCGAGCCGTTGCAGGCTCGCCTCGACTGCAGCGATCACGTCTTTCGCTGGGATATCGTTGCTCAGGTGCCCGTCCGGCGTGCAGAACTTGGAAACGATGAACAACTTCTCGCGTGGGTATCCTTTAATTCCCTCCCCGAGTGTGTGTTCGGAGCCGGCCTGGGAATAGTCCGGCGAGGTATCGAAGTAATTCACTCCGCGCTCGAGGGCGCGTTTGACGACCGCAACATTGTCCAGGCCGGAGCAGCCTAACGAGATATCTGACATTTGCATGCCAGTGCGGCCCAGGGGACGATAGCCGCGTACTTGCGCCTCTTGCCACTCCGGGCTTTTCTTCTTGGCTTCGGTAGGCGCGCGGCTGAGCAAGAAGAGCTGTGACTTGTATTCACAGCTTGTGGCAAGCGCCGCACTCCCTCCTACCATGCTCAGGGCTGCGGCACGCAGGAAATGCCGGCGACTGGGGGAAGGAGCTGTAGACCCTTCGCGGTCAGGGAACTGAGGAGAGTCCGGTTTCTTTTTGCTCATGCACGGCCTCCTACTAACGCGGGGCTCACTTACATGTGTCCTTGTCGACTCTGCGCCAATAGATTCCCTCTCCCCTTGTGGGGGAAGGAACCCACAAACGGTGAGTAAACAGGTTGCAGCGAAGTGAGATCTGCTGTAATTCCATGTGTCTTCCTGTAATTATACCTGCTGCGCGCGCTCAACCACCGGCGCAAAGCGTTTGACGATCTCCAGGGCTTTCCCGTCAGCGGCGTCCGTTCCCATCTGCTGTGAGAAAATCACGACTCGGCTGGCGCCGGCGTCACGATAGCGTTTCAGGTCATCAACCGACGGGCCTTCCCCCTTACCCGGATCAACAATAGTAGTCACTTGTAAGGTGTCGGGGTTTCTCCCAGCCTCTGCCGTCAGTTTCCTGAGAGTTGCCATGTCTTTCGCGAAGGCTTCGGGACTCTGCACCAGTGGAAACCAGCCGTCATACGTCCGGGCAACCCGCTCTAACGCTTTGTGACCATGAGCCCCGAGGAGCACTGGTGGGCCTGGCTGCTGCACCGGCTTGGGGTCGCAGCGCACCGCCGGAAAGCGGACCAATTCTCCCTCATAGCTCGCTTCGGTCTGTGTCCACAGGACCCGCATCGCTTCGACGGTTTCGCGCAAGCGCTTCCAACGCATGCCGAAGCGAGTGCCCATGACCTCAGTCTCTTCTTTCAACCAGCCAGCGCCTACGCCGAGAATCACTCTCCCACCGGAATATAAATCCAGACTGGCGACCACCTTCGCGGTCATCAGTGGGTCGCGCTCTGGCAGCAGGCAAATACCAGTGCCGAGCTTGATTTTCTTGGTTGCCATTGCGGCGACCGTGAGGGCAACGAACGGATCGGCCCAACGGTTGTAATGGTCAGGGAGCTGTCCGTCCCGTGAACCGGGGAACGGCGTCTTGCGGTTGAGAGGGATGACTGGGTGTTCAGGGATCCATAGGGAGTCATAGCCGAGTGCTTCGGTCTGACGTGCGACTTCCGCCAGGTCCCCACTTTGGGCTGTTGCAGTAGTTAAGGTGCCAATGTTCATGGAATTCCTCCTGCGAATATTGTGTGTTTGTCTTAAAGTAAGCCAATGTTCCTGGCAAACAAAGAAGTGTCGCGCTGCGCACTACACCTGCTGTGCGCGCTCGACTATCGGCGCTGACCGTCTGACGACCTCCAGGGCTTTACCCTCGGCGTCTTCTTTTCTCGTTTGTTGCGAGTACACGACCACCCGACTGGCGCCCGCGTCGCGATAGCGTTT